>NZ_APIO01000066.1:0-47244 GCF_000408945.1 Pseudomonas sp. G5(2012) | reverse complement strand
CGTTACCGCAGCAACGGATACAAACCCGAATAAGGGACCCGCAGCCCCCTACCTAAAGTGAACAGCATCATGGAATTGATGGTTTTTTCGATAACAGATCGTTATCGGTTAATCCGAAAATGCCATTGGGAATGAATCGATTCGCGACAGTAAAGTAGCGCCTGGCTTCCAATCAGGGTTAGGAGACTGTCATGCCCGAACTGTCCGGACACAATTTCATCGCCGGTGGCCGCAGTGCCGCCGGATCGGTCGTGTTGCACAGCGTTGACGCGACGACCGGGCAAGCGCTGCCCACGGCCTTCTTCCAGGCCACGGCCGAGGAAGTGGACGCCGCTGCCAGGGCCGCAGCTTCGGCAGATCCGATCTACCGTAACTTGCCAGCCGCGCGCCGGGCCGAATTTCTTGAAGCGATTGCCAACGAGCTGGATGCACTGGGTGATGATTTTGTAGCCCTGGTCTGCCAGGAGACGGCCCTGCCGTCGGCACGCATCCAAGGTGAACGCTCGCGTACCAGCGGCCAGATGCGGTTGTTTGCCCAGACCCTGCGTCGCGGCGACTTCTACGGGGCGCGCATCGATCTGCCACTGCCTGAACGTCAACCCTTGCCGCGTGTCGATATACGCCAGTGTCGCCTGGGTGTCGGCCCGGTTGCGGTGTTCGGCGCGAGTAACTTTCCGTTGGCATTCTCGACCGCCGGTGGTGATACCGCCGCTGCGCTTGCCGCGGGCTGCCCGGTGGTGTTCAAGGCCCACAGCGGGCACATGGCGACCGCCGAACGGGTGGCCGAAGCCATCATTCGAGCCGCCGAGCAGACCGACATGCCCAAGGGCGTGTTCAACATGATCTTCGGTGCTGGCGTCGGCGAGGCGCTGGTCAAGCATCCGCTGATACAGGCCGTCGGGTTCACCGGTTCACTCAAGGGCGGCAGGGCGCTGTGCGACATGGCGGCTGCACGTGCGCAGCCGATCCCGGTGTTCGCCGAGATGAGCAGCATCAACCCGGTATTGGTGTTGCCTCAAGCGTTGCAGGTTCGCGGCGAGCGTATCGCCAGCGAACTGGCGGCGTCGGTGGTCATGGGGGCGGGGCAGTTTTGCACCAATCCCGGCCTGGTCATCGGCATCCGCTCTGCGGCGTTCAGCGGGTTCGTGCAGACCCTCGCGGCTTTGTTGGCCGATCAATCGCCGCAAACCCTGCTCAATGCCGGTGGCCTGCGCAGTTATGTGCAGGGTTGCGAAGCGTTGCTGGCGCACCCGCAAATCACCCGGCTGGCCGGCCAGGCGCAGCAGGGCAACCAGGCTTGTGCCCAGTTGTTCCAGGCCGATGTCAGCCTGCTGCTGACAGGTAATGAACTGTTGCAGGAAGAAATCTTCGGCCCGGCCACCGTGGTGGTTGAAGTCGCTGATCGAGCTGAGCTGTTGGCGGCCTTGCAAGGGTTGCGCGGTCAGTTGACAGCGACATTGGTGGGTGAGCTCGAGGAGCTTGAAGCATCTACCGACCTGGTCGCGCTGCTTGAGCATAAAGTCGGCCGTGTACTGATCAATGGCTATCCAACGGGTGTGGAAGTCTGCGAGGCCATGGTCCACGGCGGCCCTTGGCCGGCGACGTCGGATGCCCGTGGCACGTCGGTAGGGACTTTGGCCATCGATCGCTTCCTGCGTCCGGTGTGCTATCAGAACTTCCCTGATGCCTTGCTCCCGCAAGCCCTGCAGAACCGCAACCCATTGGGGCTTGCGCGCCTGGTCAATGGAGAAAAAACCACAGCGGCACTCTAGTCATCGTTCCATCGCCGAGTGAACGGTTCGCTCGGCCTGACCCATTCGATAAAAACAATCAGGCATGTCCACATGCCCAGGGGTTACCTCATGCAAACGATATCCGAGCAAATACCTGCGCAGGCGAGCGCTGGCGAGCTCGACTTTGAAGACCGGACCTACCGCAAGGTCATCTGGCGCATCCTGCCCGTCCTGCTCCTGTGCTATATGGCGGCCTACCTGGACCGGGTCAACATCGGCTTTGCCAAGCTCGACATGCTCAACGAGCTGCAATTCAGCAATACCGTCTATGCCTTGGGCGCCAGTATGTTCTTCTGGGGCTACTTCCTCTTTGAAGTGCCGAGCAACCTGTTGCTGCATCGCTACGGTGCACGCTTCTGGATTGCGCGGATCATGTTGACCTGGGCCGTGATCTCCATGGCCGTAGCCTTCACCGTACCGCTGGCGGGTTTTTTCCATATCGAATCGAGCACCATGTTCTACGTGCTGCGTTTCCTGTTGGGGATCTGTGAAGCCGGCTTCTTCCCCGGGGTGATTCTCTACCTCAACTACTGGTTTCCGACCCATCGGCAAAGCCGGGTGATGTCCGGATTCCTGATGGCCATGCCGATCAGCCTGACCTTGGGCGGTATCCTTTCCGGTTGGTTGATGAACAGCATGCAAGGTGTGCATGGTATGTCCGGCTGGCAGTGGATGCTGATCATCGAAGGCATTCCTTCGGTAATCATGGCGTTCGTCGTGATCGTCTGCCTGGCCAATAACATCGACTCCGCCAAATGGCTGTCGGCTGCGGAAAAAGCCTTGCTCAAGGCTAATCTGCAAACCGACAACCAGGGCAAGGCCTCGCGCTTGAGCGAAGTGTTCTTCAACCCGCGGGTGTGGCTGCTGGTGCTGATCCTGCTGACCTTCAACACCGGATTCTACGGCCTGGCGTTCTGGATGCCCTCGATCATCAAGAGCACGGGTATCACCAACAGCCTGCACATTGGCTTGCTGACCGCCATTCCCTATGCCGTGGCAGTCGTGGCAATGCTGCTCAACGCCCGCCACTCCAACCGCACCGGTGAGCGACGCATGCACGCGGCGATTCCGGCATTCATCGGTGGCGTCGGCCTGATCCTCAGCGCTTACTTTGCGAACAACCTGGTGCTGTCGGTGTTCTTCCTCAGTATCGCCGCTTCCGGGATTCTCAGCCTGATGCCGATTTTCTGGACCCTCCCGGGAACCGTGCTGTCGGGTGTCGCTGCGGCAGCCGGCATCGGCATGATCAACGCCTTCGGCAATCTGTCTGGCTTCACCGGTTCGATGATCACTGCCGTGGCGGAGAACCTCACCGGCAATATCAACAACGGTACCTATGTATTGGCGCTGTGCCTGTTCGTCAGCGGCGGGCTGATCCTGGCCATTCCCGCATCGATGCTCGGCAAGACTGCCAAAACCGCAATCACTCCCGCGAAGCTGGAGACGGCATGAACCTGCAGGACAAACGCGTGCTGATCACGGCAGCAGGCCAAGGCATCGGCATGGCCAGCGCCCTGGCCTTTGCCAGGGCCGGTGCCGAGGTGTTTGCCACGGACATCGATATCCAGGGGTTGGCGGGCGTCGAGGGCATCACTGCCCTCAGCCTGGACGTGACGTCAGCCCGTGCCATCGGCGAAACCAGTGAACGTATCGGTGGACTGGACGTACTTTTCAACTGCGCGGGTTATGTGGCCAGTGGCAACATTCTCGAATGTGACGAAGCGTCCTGGGCGCGTTCGATGGACATCAACGTCACCGCCATGTACCGGATGATCCGCACGTTCTTGCCTGGCATGCTGGAGCGTGGTGGCGGTTCGATCATCAACATGTCTTCGGTGGTATCGAGCGTCAAAGGCGTGCCCAACCGATTCGCCTATGCTGCCAGCAAGGCCGCCGTGGTGGGATTGACCAAAGCCGTTGCCGCTGACTTCATTGGCCAGGGCATTCGCTGCAATGCGATTTGCCCGGGCACCGTGGAGTCGCCGTCGCTGCGCCAGCGCATCGCTGTCCAGGCCGAGCAGCAAGGCGTTGACGAAGCGCAAGTCTACCGGCAATTCCTCGACCGCCAGCCCATGGGACGAATCGGCAGCGCCGAAGAGATCGCCCAGTTGGCCTTGTACCTGGGCAGCGATGCGTCTGCCTATACCACGGGCGGTGTGCATGTCATCGATGGCGGCATGAGCATCTGACACCCGCTTTGCACTATTGCGTTCAAGCAGGAGAACCACATGAAACTGTTGCGTTATGGCGAAAAGGGGTCGGAGAAGCCGGGCCTGCTGGATGCCGACAATCAAATCCGCGATCTCTCTGGCCACGTGCAGGATATCACCGGGCAGGTCCTGAGCCCTGAAAGCCTGGCAACGCTTGCTGCGATCGATCCAGCCAGCCTGCCGATCGTTGCCGGGCAGCCGCGTATTGGTGCTTGTGTGGGGCAAGTCGGGAAGTTTATCTGCATCGGGCTGAACTACGCCGACCATGCGGCAGAGTCGAACATGGAAGTGCCCAAGGAGCCAATCATCTTCGGCAAATGGACCAGTGCCATCTGCGGCCCGGACGACAACCTTGAGATTCCGCGGGGCTCGCTCAAGACTGATTGGGAGGTGGAACTTGGCGTGGTCATCGGCAAAGGCGGGCGATACATCGATGAAGCCAACGCCATGGAGCATGTCGCCGGCTACTGCGTGATCAACGATGTCTCTGAGCGTGAATGGCAACTGGAGCGCGGCGGTACCTGGGACAAGGGCAAAGGCTTCGACACGTTCGGCCCGCTCGGCCCGTGGCTGGTCACCCGGGATGAAATTGCCGACCCTCATGCCCTGGACCTGTGGCTGGAGGTTGACGGCCACCGCTACCAGCAAGGCAACACGCGCACGCTGATCTTCAATGTGCCGCAACTGATTGCCTACCTGAGTCGGTGCATGAGCCTGCAACCGGGCGATGTGATTTCCACGGGCACGCCACCGGGCGTCGGGCTGGGCATCAAGCCGCAGCCGGTGTTCCTGCGTGCGGGGCAGACGATTCGCCTGGGCATCGCGGGCTTGGGCGAGCAGCGACAGGTGACCGTGCAAGCGGATTGACCAAGGATAACGACGCCGAAGGAGGGGGGCGTACGGACGTATCACCCACCCATTCAAGGGAGGGTAAGGCATGTCGCCCTTTGGGTAAGCTTCGAATACCCAATCTTTATGCAGGCGACAATTCCAATGAAAGTAATGGCTGCAGTAAAGCGAGTGGTCGACTACAACGTCAAAGTCCGGGTGAAGGCGGACGGTAGTGGCGTCGACCTCTCCAACGTGAAAATGGCAATGAACCCTTTCTGCGAAATCGCCGTGGAAGAAGCGGTTCGCCTCAAGGAACAAGGGGTCGCCAGCGAAGTGGTAGTAGTCACCGTGGGTTCTTCGGGTGCGCAGGAGCAGTTGCGCACCGCACTGGCGCTGGGTGCTGATCGTGCCATTCTCGTCGAAGCGGCAGATGACCTGGGTTCGCTGGCGGTTGCCAGGCTGCTCAAGGCGGTGGTCGACAAGGAACAACCGCAATTGGTGATCCTCGGCAAGCAAGCGATCGACAGTGATAACAACCAGACTGGCCAGATGCTTGCTGCATTGAGCGGCTACGGTCAGGGCACGTTCGCCTCCAAAGTCGAAATCAGCGGCGACAGCGTAGCCGTCACCCGTGAAATCGACGGCGGCGCGCAGACCGTTTCCCTGAAGCTGCCGGCCATCGTCACCACCGACCTGCGTTTGAACGAGCCGCGCTACGCGTCCCTGCCCAATATCATGAAAGCCAAGAAGAAGCCTCTCGAGACGCTGACTCCCGACGCTTTGGGCGTTTCCACTGTCTCCACCAACAAGACCCTGAAAGTCGAGGCCCCGGCGGCACGCAGCGCGGGAATCAAGGTCAAGTCGGTGGCAGAACTGGTCGAGAAACTGAAAAACGAAGCGAAGGTGATCTGATGACTATTTTGGTAATTGCTGAACACGACAACCACACAGTGGCTGCGGCCACACTGAATACCGTGGCTGCCGCTGCCAAAATCGGTGGTGAGGTGCACGTGTTGGTGGCAGGTGCCGGCGTGGCTGCGGTGGCTGAAGCCGCCGCAAGCATCGTGGGTGTGGCCAAGGTTTTGCTGGCCGACAACGTTGCGTACGCCCATCAACTGCCTGAGAACGTTGCGCCGCTGGTGACCGGGCTGGTGCTGGAACAGCGCTCGATCTACAACCACGTCCTGGCCCCGGCGACGTCCAACGGCAAAAATGTCCTGCCCCGGGTTGCCGCCGCGCTGGACGTCGACCAGATTTCCGAGATCATCGCCGTGCAAAGCGCCGACACCTTCCAGCGTCCCATCTACGCCGGTAACGCCATTGCCACCGTGCAATCCAACGCCTCGGTGAAAGTGATCACCGTGCGCGCTACCGGTTTCGATCCGGTGGCCGCTGTTGGCGGCTCGGCAACCGTCGAAGTCGTTGACACGCTTTACGACGCCGGCACTTCCAGCTTCGTTGGCGAAACCCTGGCTAAATCCGACCGCCCCGAGCTGACCGCCGCCAAGGTCATCGTTTCGGGGGGGCGTGGTATGCAGAACGGTGACAACTTCAAGCACCTGTACGCGCTGGCGGACAAACTCGGCGCAGGTGTCGGCGCTTCGCGTGCGGCGGTCGACGCAGGTTTTGTCGCCAACGACATGCAGGTCGGGCAGACCGGCAAGATCGTAGCGCCGCAGCTGTACATTGCCGTCGGTATTTCCGGCGCGATCCAGCACTTGGCGGGGATGAAGGACTCCAAAGTGATCGTGGCGATCAACAAGGACGAAGAAGCACCGATCTTCCAGGTGGCGGATTACGGGCTGGTGGCGGATTTGTTCGAAGCCGTGCCGGAGTTTGAGCGACTGGTTTGATTTTTCACGTGCTGAATTGGAGTTCGCTCATAGAGCGCATGCGCCGCCCAACCCGTACCAACAGCGGGTCATCGAGTTGTTCGCGCAAACGCGCCAGGGCGTTGCTCACGGTTGGCTGGCTGAGCGCCAGGCGCGAGGCAGCGCGGGAGACGTTCTGCTCGCGCAGCAGCACATCGAGGATGCGCAGCAGGTTGAGATCGAAGTTGGTTGTATTCACTTAGCAAATATCACGCATATGAAAATGAAATTTCTCAAATAGTAGGCGGCTGCTTAGGGTGTCGGCAATCCTTGTTTTTCTACTTGGAATATGGGTGTGGGCAAACTTTTTGACGATGTGGAGAGTAGGGCATGAGTTATCAAGCGCCGCTGCGCGATATGCGTTTTGTGCTGCACGAACTGTTTGACGTGAGCGGGCATTGCCAGCAACTGGACAACGGTCTGGACCGCGACACCATCGACGGAGTTCTCGAAGAGGCCGCGCGGTTTGCCGCCGAAGTAGTAGCACCGCTCAACCGCAACAGCGACGAGCAGGGCTGTCGGTTGCAGGATGGCGAGGTGACCACGCCGGATGGTTTTCGCCAGGCTTATAAACAGTTTGTCGAGCAGGGCTGGGCGAGCATGACCGGACCGCTGGAGTTCGGCGGGCAAGGCTTCCCGCAGATGCTGTCGGCGAGTTTCCACGAGATGCTGATGAGTGCCTCGTTGTCGTTTCGCGTCTACTCCGGGCTGACCGAAGGCACGGTCCTGGCCCTGGATCGCCATGGCAGCGCCGAACTCAAGCAGCGATACCTTGCGCAACTGGTCAGCGGCGAGTGGACGGGCACCATGTGCCTCACCGAACCCCAGGCCGGCTCAGACCTGGCACTGCTGCGCACCCGCGCCCAGCCCCAGGTGGATGGCAGCTACCAGCTCAGCGGCAGCAAGATCTTCATCAGCGGCGGCGAACAGGATTTGAGCGACAACATCATTCACCTGGTGCTCGCTCGATTGCCGGATGCACCGCCGGGTATCAAAGGGATCAGCCTGTTCCTGGTACCCAAGTGGCTGCTCGACGCCGATGGATCGCCCGCTGCGCGCAATGCCCTGAGCTGCGGGGCGCTGGAGCACAAGATGGGCATCAAGGGTGCGTCTACCTGCGTGATGAATTTCGACGGCGCCACGGGTTGGTTGGTCGGTCAGCCGAATCAAGGCCTGGCCTGCATGTTCACGATGATGAACGATGCGCGCTTCCAGGTTGGATTGCAGGGCCTGGGCATTGCCGAAGCGGCATTCCAGGGCGGCCTGGCCTATGCGCGCGAACGCTTGCAATCACGCGCCATCAAAGGTCCCGTGGCACTGGACAAGCCTGCCGATCCGATCATCGTTCACCCTGACGTACGGCGCATGCTGCTGATCCAGAAGACCCTCAGTGAAGGCTGCCGGATGCTTGCGGCCTATGCGGCCAGGCAACTGGATCTGGAGCACGGCGCCAGCGATCCGGCGGCACGTGAAGCCGCGGCCCGTCGTGCCGCTTTCCTCATTCCTGTGGTCAAGGCGTTCTTCACCGATTGCGGCCAGGAGGTGGCCAGCCTTGGCGTGCAGCTGTACGGCGGCCATGGGTTTATCCGCGAGTGGGGCATGGAGCAGTTGATGCGCGACAGCCGCATCACCCAGCTTTACGAAGGCACCAACGGCATCCAGGCACTGGACCTGATCCGTCGCAAGTTACTCGGTGATGGCGGCAGCGAACTCAACGCGTTGATCGACGAGTTGGCCACGCAGGTGCATCAGGCGACGGCTCAGCCAGAGATGGCCGAGCGGGTCGGACAGCGCCTTGAAGAGTGGCGAGCGCTGGGCCACTCGGTGCTGCAAGCCTGTCGCCACGATCCCGAGGAAATCGGCGCGGTGTCGGTGGATTTCCTCGCCTACTCGGCGTACGTGATGTTGGCGGCGCTGTGGTTGCAGGCGGCTGTACGTGCCAGCCAGGCATTGGCGGCGGGCAGTGGTGACGCGGCGTTCTACCAGGCCAAGCTGCAATCGGCGGACTTTTATCTGCGCCGGGTCCTGCCACGGGCCGGCGCGCATCGAGAGGCCTTGCTGGCCGGTGCGGGCTGCCTGATGGCCATGCCGGAGCGATCCTTCGCGTTCTGAAAAACCTGGGCTGTAACCTCAAAAGGGGGGGGCGGCCCAGCCAGTGAGCTGGCTACGCTTGCCCCACCCGGATCCTCTCGTTCTCACCTGCCCAACAGATGGACACTCGAACGCCGGAAATCGCCCGGTCCCTATCCCTCACCCCCAGCGGGCGGCACGTTGCCGCCTCTGCGACTGATCGTTGGAGCGCAATACCATGCAAGACGCCGTTATCGTTTCCACTGCCCGCACGCCCATCGCCAAGGCCTTCCGAGGGGCGTTCAACGATTTCAAATCGCCGTCGATGAGCGCGGTGGCGATTCGCGCCGCCGTCGAACGCGCGGCCATCGAGCCGGGCGAAATCGATGACCTGGTGCTGGGCACCGCCATGCAAAGCGGCACTGCAGCAACCAATCTGGCGCGCCTGTCTGCCTTGGCGGCTGGCTTGCCATTGTCGGTCAGCGGCCAGACCATCGATCGCCAATGCGCTTCGGGCCTGATGGCGATTGCCATTGCCGCCAAACAGATCATGGTGGATGGCATGCAGGTGACCATCGGTGCCGGTCAGGAGCAGATCAGCCTGGTACAAAACCCGCACACGCAATTCGCCGCCAATGAGCAGGATGCCAATGTGCAGCGCATGGCCGAGCATGCCTATATGCCGATGCTGCAGACCGCAGAAATCGTTGCCCGGCGCTACAACATCAGTCGCGAAGCCCAGGACGCCTACAGCCTGCAATCCCAGCAACGTACCGCAGCGGCCCAGGCAGCCGGCTTGTTCGCCGACGAGATCATACCGGTCAGCGTGCGCAAGAAAGTCGTCGACAAGCAAAGCGGTGCCATTAGCTACGAAGATGTGCGCCTGACCCTGGACGAAGGCAATCGCCCGCAAACCACCCTGGCCAATCTGCAAGCTCTGGCGCCAGTGCGCGAAGGCGGTTGCATCACCGCGGGCAATGCCAGTCAATTGTCCGATGGCGCCAGCGCGTGTGTGTTGATGAGCGGTGCATTGGCAGCCCGTTCCTCGGTAAGTCCATTGGGCTTGTATCGCGGCATCGCGGTGGCAGGTTTGGCGCCGGAAGAGATGGGCATCGGCCCGGTGCTGGCAATCCCCAAATTGCTCCGTCAGCACGGCCTGCGCGTGGATGATATCGGGCTGTGGGAAATCAACGAGGCCTTTGCCTGTCAGGTGTTGTATAGCGCGCAAACACTGGGCATCGACCCCGCAAAACTGAACGTCAATGGCGGGTCGATCGCCATCGGTCATCCCTACGGCATGAGTGGCGCGCGCATGGTTGGCCACGCGTTACTGGAGGGCAAACGCCGTGGGGTGAAGTACGTGGTGGTGAGCATGTGCGTCGGCGGTGGCATGGGCGCCGCCGGTTTATTCGAAGTGCTCTGATTTTCCCGGGCGCGCCATGTCATCTGGACGGCGCGCAATTGGCAAAAATCAGTCGATCAGCTTGTGATTGCGTGCCCAGACCATGGCGTCGTACCGGCTCGAAACGCCCAGCTTGGCGTAGATGTTGCGCAGGTTCCATTTCACCGTGTCCAGGCTGATGTCCAGCGTGTGGGCGATGCGCTTGCTCGACATGGCCTGGGAAACGAGGCTGAGGATCTCGCGTTCGCGTGGCGTCAATTGCGGCGCTTGCCCGGTGGTCGTGGTCCGCCGCGAACGTGATGTCGGGAGGGGCGGCGCGCAAGGGCCGGTGAGCTTGCCGAGCAGTTCGTCGACGTACTGACGCAGGGGGGTGTCCAGGGGGCTTTGGGATAGACGCGAAAGCAGTTTCTCGCTCAATGCCCCTTCATCCAGCAAGGTACGGACCAGCCCCAGGCGTCGCCCGTTCTCCACGGCCTCACGGAGTCGTGCGAGGGAGTCTTCCGGGCGATCGAGATCATCCAGCACGCCGGCACGCAGCAGGTCGGCGAGCACGCCAAGGCGGTGGCGCTGGAAACTATCGGCGTAGTGTCTTACTTCGTCCAAGGCTTGCAGGGCGGCTTGGGAGTCGACGCTAGTGAGAATCCGCGCCCGCGCCAAAGCGGCAATGGCCGGCAGTTCTGCCCGGCCACCGTGCTCGCTGCTGTGGTCGCGGGCAATCTCTTCGAGGGTTTGCAACAACTCCACGGCCTGATTACGCTGGCCCTTGACCAGGCTCACGCGGATCTGTTCGCCCAATAACTGAGCCACTGGGCGAATTTGTCCGAGGCTGCGCAGGTGGGAAATTTGCTGGCGCAGGAAGGCGAGGGCGGTATCCGGGCCTTTTTGCAACAGGTCCAGGCGGCTGCGGCTGATGTTGGTGCGCACAATGACATCGGGAACGGAGGAGTGCAGTAAGCCAGAGCGGTTGGCGATCAACTCGCGCGCGTCATCGATCCGGTCAAGCTCGTAAAACGCATCGGCCAGCAGGCTGGCACAGAGGTTGGCGCAGATCGATCGATGCCCACCCTCGCGTGTGGAGCGCTCGAGCAGTTCGGATACCAGCGGTTCGGCCACGCCGATTTCGCCGCAAACGATATAGGTGGTCAAGCGTGCCGATTCCGCGACCAATGCCATGTCATTGCCGCGATCCTGCGGGGGTATAGGATGAATGTCGAACAGGCGTCGGGCATCGGCATAGCGTCCCGCCGTGTAATAGGCCACGCACAGTGCCGCCAGCAGCATGTAGCGTAAGAAGGGATTGTCCATAGGTGCATCACGCACAGGTTCCAGCAAGGCAATGGTGCGCTCGCTGTCATCTTCCTGCACGGCGATGGCGGCATGGATCAGCGGTATGCCGCTGGCCAGTTCAGGGTGTTCGCTCAGGCCACTGGCCTGTAGACGCTCTAGCCAGGCTTTTGCACGTTCCGGACGCGAGGTCAGCGAAACCGTGATGCAGGCCAGGAACAGCAGGCGCTGGTGGCGAAACAGCACGTCCTCGGGCAAACGCTCCAACAGGCGTAAGGTCGGAGCGAGATAAGCCAGGCTCCAGGTCTTTGGCGCGCTCTGCTCTATCACCTGAATGGCAAACTCGACGTCGTCGCCCAGGCTGGCGTGGCGAACTGCCTCGGTCAGGCAGCTGTGTCCGGCGAACCAATGGGCTGCGAGGCGGTGCAAGGCACGGATGTCCTTTTTTCGACGCTCCAGGCGTGCGCTGAGGAATTCCCCGAACAGCGGCTGGAAGCGATACCAGGTCATGCGGTCTTCGGAGTCGACCCGATTGATCAGCAGGTTCTCGTCTTCCATGCGCTGAAGCAGTTCACCGGCGTTGGCATGGCCGGTCACGGCAGCGGCCATCGGGGCGTTGAAGCGGCGGAAGATCGACAACGTTTCGGCAACTTCGACCAGTTCTTCGGGCAGGTGCGCCACCACTTCTTCGCTCAGGTAGCTTTGCAGGTCGCTTGAGCGCCAGACCAGATCGTTGAGAATCGAGCGGGTTGAAGGGCGGTTCTTGAGCATGATGACGATCAGTTGCAGGCAAGAGGGCCAGCCGCTGGTCAGTTCCTGGATCAGGCTCAGTTCATCGGCATTGATCTTGTCCGTGCCCAGGTTCTCCTCCACGAAGGTGCGGGTCTCGGCCAGGTCAAACGGCAGTTCGACGCTTTCGATTTCAGCCAGTTGGTCCATGACGCGCAGTCGAGAGAGGCTTAACGGCGGATTGACCCGCGACACGAGCACCAGGTGCAGGTTGCCCGGACTCTGGTCGAGCAGCTTTTGAATCAGCTTGTGGGCAAGAGGGGTTTCCACATGGTGATAGTCGTCGACAATCAGGTAGAGCTCTTTGCTCAACTGGGTCGCAGCCTCGACGATAATCGCGACGCAGGCTTGCAACGCAGGCTCCGTGGTGTCCTCGCGGAGCAGGTCAACGTCCACTTCAATGCCCAACCGCCGCAATCCTTCGAAAAACGCTGAGCAGAAGGCGGTGTAGCCCTTGTCCTCGACCGTCAGCGACACCCAGGCCACTTCCGCGCCGGCCATGAGCCGGTCCTGGCGCCACTGCGCCATCAGGGTCGTTTTACCGTAACCCGCAGCGCCGGTGACCAGCGCCAATTTGCAATGCTGCATGCGCTGAAGCTGAGCGAGCAGCGCGGTGCGAGGCACATGGCGGGTACCGATGCGCGGTGGTGAAAACTTGGTCGAAACCAGATGTCTGGCTGGGGTGTCTGGCAACTTCTTATCCTCGCGCCACGGTCACGGCGACTCACGCGCCGGGCGAAACTAGCCAACCTGTCGATGCAGGTCAAGATTTTACGATAGCTGCAGTTAAGCGCTTGTGGGATCAGGAGGTGCTCCAGTCAGTTCATGTCCTTCCGCAATGGGAGGGACGAGCGGGTGGATTTGTTTTTTAAGATCCGCCAGGTCCCCAATCCGGGTGCCAACGAAGGAATCACAATGAAACTGGATAATAAAGTAGCCGTCGTCACGGGCGCGGCATCAGGGCTTGGCCTGGCCACTTGCAAGGCGCTGGCGGCCGCGGGAGCCCAGGTAGTGGGGTTTGACCTGGATCAACAACGGCTCGATGCCGCGCTGGATGGCATCACCGGTATCACCGGCATCGCGGTCGACGTTGCCGACGAAGCCAGTGTCAGGGCGGGTATCGATACGGTGGTGCAGCGCTTTGGCGGGGTGCATGTGGCGGTGAACTGCGCGGGGATCCTGGGCCCCTGCAAGACGCTATCCAAAGGCCAGCTGTTTCCGACCGAGCTGTGGAACCGGGTGTTGGGGGTCAACCTCACGGGGACTTTCAATATCATCCGCCACGCGGCGTTGGCCATGTCCACGAACACACCCGAAGACAGTGGCGAGCGCGGTGTGATCATCAACACCGCCTCGCGTGCTGCCCGTGAGGGGCAGATGGGGCAGGCGGCCTACAGTGCGAGCAAGGCCGGCATCATAGGCATGACGCTGCCGATTGCCCGCGACCTGGCTGAACACGGCATACGCGTGGTGAGCCTGGCGCCAGGACTGTTCGAGTCCGGGATGTCCGCCAGCATGCCGGAAAAAGTCTCGGAAACCATCGTCAACGGTTTGCTGTTCCCACGCCGCATGGGCCATCCGCAAGAATTCGCCGCGCTGGTGCGACATGTGGTCGAAAACGCCTACCTCAACGCGCTGACCCTGGACATACAGTGCGGCACTCGTTGAGTTGAACACGATCCTTGGCGGTGGCCCGGGTCATTATCGATCGCGTGAGGGCCTGAATCCTCTGTAGGAGCGAGCATGCTCGCGATAAACCCGAGAACGCCGCGGGGTATCAGGCTTGCCGCGTTATCGTTGACTTCCATCGCGAGCATGCTCGCTCCTACGCACACCGCAGCGACAAGGGATTGAGACAGTAGACGACCCTCGCGAGCGAGCGCGTGAGCGGCCTGAGTCTTCTGTAGGAGCGAGCATGCTCGCGATAAACCCGAGAACGCCGCGGGGTATCAGGCTTCCCGCGTTATCGTTGACGACCCTCGCGGGCATGCTCGCTCCTACAGGGGGGCGTACCAGGCTACGCCTTGTTCATCAAGAGAGACACTGACCTCACCGCGCAGCAACAAGTGGTTGAGGCAGGCCAGGGTTTCGCCGGTCGCCAGGGTGAAGCGGGTGGGGTCGTCGTTGCATACGGCGGTGCTGAACAGCAGCGTGAACAGATCGATGGCGCGTGCGGGCTCGTGCAAGCCTGCGCGTAACCGATCCAGCGCTCCCCATGCATCGGCTTGCAGTTGTTCGATGCGTGCATGCAGGCCCCGGAAAGGTTTACCGTGAGACGGCAGCACCAGCACGTCGTCGGGCACACGACGACGCAGGGTGGCCAGGGATTCAAGCCAGTCGCTCAGCGGATCGGCATCCGGCTCGCTGGGCTGCACCGAGACGTTGGACGAGATACGCGGCAGCACCTGGTCGCCGGATATCAGCAGATTGCGGTCGGCGTCATACAGGCAAGCGTGTTCCGGCGAATGGCCGGCGCCCACCACCACTTCCCATGAATGCCCGCCGATGTTCAGCCGCTCGCCGTCGCGTATGCGTCGGTAGCTATCGGGCAAGGGCGAGATCATGCGGCCGAAACTGCCGAAGCGCTGGCGGTATCGCTCCAGGGTCGGCCCGTCCCATCCGGCGCGCCGGTAGAACGCCAGCGTCTCCTCTGGCGCCGTGCGTGCGCTATCGCTGGCCAACAGGCGGCCTTGCAGGTACTCCAGGCGCGTCATCCACAAGCGACTGCCGGTGTGCCGGGTCAGCCAGCCGGCCATTCCGACATGGTCCGGATGAAGATGGGTAGCGATGACCCGGCTCAAGGGGGCCTCGCGTAACGTGCCTTCCAGCAATGGGCGCCATAACGCAACTGTCTGCTCGTCGTAAATGCCGCTATCGACCAGTGTGGTGCCAGCCCCGTCAGCCAGGAGCCAGACGTTGATGGCGCCCAGGGACACCGGCAGCGGTAGCCGCAGCCACTGCACGCCCGGCGCTATCGGTTCGGGTGCTCCGGCGGTGGGCAGCATGGCGAAAGGGTAGCTGATCGGCGCGCCCGCGCTGGCCGGTGTGTCGTGCGTCATGGTGTTCTCCCGTTTGTTGTTACCGCCGCCGCACCCGGTCAGGTGCGCAATCAGCTCGATGGGCCAGACGTTACCGGAGGGGGGGTAGGGGGGGCACCCCCCTTTCAGAAAGGGGGGGGAGGACATCGGGCTGACGCTGGCACCCTTCGGAGCACTCGATCACTGATTGAGTGGCTTGCGAACCTGGATGTCCAGGTTCACCCAGGGGAGGAGGCACCCAGATGAATAACAAGAACAAATCGAATCAAAGTCATCCCGCCAGTTCTCATGCATTGAAGGCTACGGTCGTGGCCATGTGCGCGATTGCCTGCGGCAGCGCCAGTGCTATCGAGATCGATACCGGTAACGAAGACATCCAGCTGCGTTGGGACAACACCCTGCGCTACAACTTGGGTATGCGTACCGAAGGGCAGGACAGGGCGATCCTGGGCAACCCGAACAACGATGACGGCGACCGCAACTTCGACAAGCATCGACTGGTCAACAATCGCCTGGACGTACTCACAGAGTCGGACCTCATCTACAAGGGCAAGTATGGCGCCCGTGTCAGCGCCGCCCTATGGTATGACGCCGCCTATGCCGGAGATCTGGACAACGATAGCGTTGCCACCTCCAACCACCTCAACTCCAGTGGTCGCCCAGCCACCGGTCTAAGCCGCTACACCGACCGCTACTACGAAGGCCCGTCCGGTGAATGGATGGACGCCTTCGTGTTTGGCGAGTACGAAATGGGGGACATGCCGCTCAAGGCGCGCCTGGGTCGGCATACGGTCAACTGGGGTGAGTCGTTGCTCGGGGCTGGCGCCATCCATGGTATCTCCTACGGCCAGGCGCCACTGGATCAGGGCAAGGCATTGGCCTTGCCGGGGATCGAGGCCAAGGAACTGTACCTGCCGCGCAACCAGATTTCCGCGCAGTTGCAAGTCAACCCAGAGTGGTCGTTTGCTGCGCAGTATTTCTTCGAATGGCGGCCTTCGCGCGTGCCTGAGTCCGGCAGTTACCTGGGCTTCGCCGACATCTACCAGCAAGGTGGCGAGTCGTTCATCCTCAGCCCGACCCTGCGCGCCATCCATGGCGACGACATCGAGCCGCGCAACTCCGGTGACTGGGGCGTGATGACGCGTTGGAGCCCGGAATGGCTGGACGGCACCCTGGGGTTCTACGTACGCCAGTTCTCCGACACCCTGCCGCAGGTCATTCTGCTGGCCAACGCCCGCCCGCAGTACTACCTCAACTACGCCGACAAAATCGACATGTACGGCATCAGCCTGTCGAAGGAAATCGGCGGCATCAGCGTCGGTGCCGACCTCAACTACCGACGCAACATGCCGCTGGTGAGTTCGGCGGCGCGGGTCACCTCGACCGCGCAACTGCCGGACGACGGCGACATTCTCGGCGCCCGTGGCGACACCCTGCATGGTGTGCTCAACGCTATCGGCACCGTGAGCCCGACACCGTTCTTCGATGGCGCCAATTGGTCTACCGAGCTGACCTGGAGCCGTTGGATCTCGGTCAACGACGATCCGCTGCACCTGTTCAAGGGCTCGTCTGCCTACAAGGCCGTACCGACCAACATCGACGAAGTGTCCCGCGACGCCTACGGCATCGCGATCAACTTCACGCCCAACTGGTATCAGGTGTTCCCCGGTGGCGACCTGTCGCTGCCGATCAGTTACTCCCAGGGCCTCTCCGGCAACTCGGCGGTGGCGTCCGGCGGTAACAAGGATGCCGGCAGCTACGCGGTGGGCCTGGCGCTCGATCTCTACAGTCGCTACCGCTTCGACCTGAAGTACGTGGACTACTTCGGTGACTACTCGACCAACCCGGTGACCGGCGCGGCCCTGACCCCGAGTGGCAGCCAGGCTTTGCTGGAAGACCGTGGTGCGGTGTTCTTTACCTTCAAGACCACGCTTTGAGCTGCGCTTGACGTAATCGCAAGTCCGCCCACGGCGGTCCCGCCGCGGACCGCCGTTGGTGCAATGCGCGCCCGCGCGCAACTGATGTGAGGTGACAACGTGTTCAAACAACTCTTGCGACCACCGCTGCTGATCCTGACCACGCTTCTGGCGGTGCCGGCGTTCGCCCAGTCGGGCTTTGTCTCGCCCCTCGACACGCCTGCGTTGCAAAGCGCCAAGGCGATCCAGGCACCCATCAACGCGTTGGCCAGGGCCGCAGGAAGGCTGATCGCGGCCGGCCAGCGCGGCCATATTCTTTTTTCAGACAACGCCACCGACTGGGTCCAGGCCCAGGTGCCGGTCAGCTCGGACCTGACGGCACTGGCGTTTCCCACTGCCATCCAGGGCTGGGCCGTTGGCCACGAAGGTGTTGTGTTGCACAGCAGCGACTCGGGAAAAACCTGGACCAAACAGCTCGACGGTCAGCAGATCGCCGCGATCCTGCTCAAGCAATACGGCAACCCCGCCAACCCGGATGATCCCCAGGCGCAGCGCTTGCAACAGGATGCGCAATTGTTCGCCACCCAGGGCGCCGACAAACCGCTGCTGGACGTGTGGTTTGCCGATGAACGCACCGGGTTCGTCACCGGCGCGTTCAATTTGATCCTGCGTACCGAGGATGGTGGCCAGACCTGGACCGCCTGGCAGGACCGAATCGACAACCCGCGCAGCATGCACCTGTATGGCCTGCGCCCGGCAGCCGGCACGCTGTTCATGGTCGCCGAACAAGGCCTGGTGCTGAAACTGGACCGCGCCAGCCAGCGTTTCGTCAAGGTCGAACTGCCCTATGAGGGCACGTTGTTCGGCCTGCTCGGCGACGACCGTCTGGTGCTGGTCTACGGCCTGCGCGGCAATGCCTTGCGCAGTCTCGATGGCGGGGCAAGCTGGAGCACGGTCGACACCGGCATCAAGGAGGGCATCACCAGCGGCCTGATCGCCGAAGACGGCTCGATCCTGCTGGCCAGCCAAACCGGCCAATTGCTGCGCTCCACCGACCGCGGGGCAACGTTCAGCCGAGTCCCACTGGACCACGTGGCACCCAACTTCGCACTGGCACCCGCCGCCAACGGGGCCGTCGCCCTGGCGGGACTGGGTGGCGTGCGCGTGCAAAGCCTGCAACAGAACAAGCAAGTCGGAGAGCTGTGATGGGTATCCACAACGCCAGCGACAACCTGCAGTCCATCAGCAACATTGCTGATTTCAATCACCAGTCAGGCAGTCGTCTGGAGCGGTTGATCTTCAACCATCGGCTGCTGGTCATCCTGCTTTGCAGCGTGGTCACGGTCATCCTCGGCTGGGATTCGTCGCGCCTGACGCTCAATGCCGCGTTTGAGAAAACCATCCCGCTGAACCAGCCGTACATTCGTAACTTCCTGGAAAACCGCGACGAGCTCAAGGGCCTGGGCAATGCCGTGCGGGTGGTGGTGGAGAACCGCAAGGGCGATATTTTCGATCCCGCGTACCTGCAGGCACTCAAGCAAATCAACGATGAGCTGTTCCTGACGCCGGGTGTCGACCGGGCTAACGTCAAGTCCCTGTGGATGCCGGTGGTGCGCTGGAACGAGGTCACCGAAGAGGGCTTCGCCGGGGGACCGGTGATGCCAGACAACTACACCGGCTCCCAGGCCAGTACCGACGCCTTGCGCCAGAACATCGGCCGGGCGCAGTTGCTGGGTAATCTGGTGGGGACCGATTTCCGTTCCAGCATGATTTTCGTGCCGCTGCTGGACAAAGACATCAATACCGGCCAGCCGCTGGATTATTGGGAATTGTCCAAGCGCCTGGAGGGCATCCGCGCGCAGTTCTCCGGTACCCAGGGCAGCGCTGACCTGGACATCCGCATTGTCGGTTTCTCCAAGGTCGTGGGCGATCTGCTCGACGGCTTGCAGCAGATGATCCTGTACTTCGCCGTGGCGGCGGTGATCGCCGCGCTGATCATTTTTGCCTGGACCCGTTGTGTGCGCAGCACCGTGCTGGTGCTGGGCTGTTCCTGCATCGCCGTGTTGTGGCAGCTCGGCCTGATTGCCCGCCTGGGTTACGCGCTGGACCCTTATTCGATTCTCGTGCCGTTCCTGGTGTTCGCCATTGGCGTGTCCCATGGCGCGCAGAAAATGAACGGGATCATGCAGGACGTGGCCCGTGGCACCCATCGGCTGGTCGCCGCCCGCTACACGTTCCGCCGCCTGTTCCTGGCCGGGGTCACGGCGCTGGTGGCCGATGCCGTGGGTTTTGGCGTGTTGATATTGATCGACATCCCGGTGATCCAGGACCTCGCAATCACGGCGTCCATCGGCGTTGCCCTGCTGGTGTTCACCAACCTGATTCTGCTGCCGGTGATGCTGTCCTACACCGGCGTCAGTCCCAAGGCTGCGGCGCGTAGCCTGCGCAAAGAACAGCGTGAAACGAGCGGGGCCTGGCGTCTGCTGGAGCGTTTCACCGAGCGCCGCTGGGCCACGGCACTGCTGCTGGGCTCGGCGTTGCTGACGGTGGCGGGCTTTGTCGTCAGCACCCATCTGCAAATCGGCGATCTGGATGCCGGGGCTTCGGAACTGCGACCCAACTCGCGCTACAACCTGGACAACGCCTATATCAACAGCAAGTACTCGCTGTCTTCCGACCAGTTCGCGGTCATCGTCAAGACCAAGGCCGAGGGCTGCCTGGAATACCAGACACTGGTCGATGCCGACCGACTGGGCTGGGTCCTGCAGCAAGTGCCGGGGGTGCAAAGCACGGTGTCCTTGGCCGATGCGGTGCGCAAGATCACGGCGGGTTCCTACGAGGGCAGTCCCAAGTGGATGTCGATCTCGCCCAACCAGGACGTACTCAACTATGCGGCGCGGACCGCGAGCACCAGCAATCCGGAACTGTTCAACAACGACTGTTCGGTGATGCCGGTGGTGGCCTACCTCTCCGATCATAAGGCGCAGACACTCGATCAAGTGGTGCAGGCCGCGCAAGCCTTTGCCAGCGCGCACAGCACGCCGGACCGCCAGTTCCTGCTGGCCGCCGGCAGCGCCGGGATCGAAGCGGCCACCAACATCGTGGTCAAGAAGGCCAACCTGACCATGTTGATGTACGTGTACGCGGCGGTCATCGTGCTGTGCTTCATCACCTTTCGCAGCTGGCGCGCGGTGGTGGTGGCCGTGGTACCGCTGGTGATCACTTCGATTCTGTGCGAAGCGCTGATGGTGCTGCTGGGCATGGGCGTGAAGGTCGCGACCCTGCCGGTGATCGCACTCGGGGTGGGCATCGGCGTCGACTACGCCCTGTATCTGCTGAGCATCCAGCTGGCCCGTCAACGTGCAGGCGACACCTTGGCCCAGGCCTACCGACATGCCTTGCGGTTCACTGGCAAAGTCGTGGCGCTGGTGGGCGTGACCCTGGCCGCGGGGGTGATCACCTGGGCGTTCTCACCCATCAAGTTCCAGGCCGACATGGGCATCCTGCTGACCTTCATGTTCCTGTGGAACATGCTCGGCGCCCTGGCCCTGATCCCGGCGCTGTCGCACTTCCTGCTCAGGAACGAGCATGTCTGCGGTTCGCCGACGGTCACCCCGGCAACCACAGACACATCCACCGTCATTGCATCCAAGGTCCGGACTGTACAGCGTGTACAGGCCGATCCGAACCCTGTCTGACCCCCTGAATTCATAAGGAATCACCATGAGCGATACAAACGCAGCGTTCCTCGGCGAACAGGAACTCATGATCCGCGATTCGGCGCGCAAGGTTGCCGCCGAAGTGGTTGCCCCCACGGCTGCCGAACGTGATCGCAGTGCCGCCTGGCCTCGCAATGAGCTGCAAGCCGTTGCCGAACTGGGCTTCCTCGGCATGCTGATCCCTGAAGAGTACGGCGGTGCCGGTGCCAGCTTTGTCGAGTACTGCCTGGCCATCGAGGAGTTCGCCGCCGCTGACACCGGCTTCGCCACCCTGATTCACGTCCACAATTCAGTCGGACTGGCCGTGGCGCGACTGGGTAACGAACAACAGAAGCGCAAATACCTGCCGGACCTGGCCTGCGGTAAACGCATCGGTGCCTTTTTGCTCAGCGAGCCGCACGCCGGCTCCGACACGGCAGCGTTCCGCACTCAGGCACGGCGCGAAGGCGAGCACTACGTCATCAATGGCAGCAAGCAATTCATCTCCAACGGCAACGAAGCGGGCCTGGGCCTGGTGCTGGCCGTCACTGACAAGGCTGCCGGCAAGAAGGGCAGCAGCCTGCTGATGGTCGACCCGCAGGAAAGTCCCGGTTACGTCGTGGCTCGCGTCGAGCACAAGATGGGCCAGCGCTCGGCCCATGTCGCGCAGATCCAGCTGGACCAATGCCGGGTACCGGTGGCCAACCTGCTGGGCGAAGAAGGAGCGGGCTATCGCAACGTGATGGGTTCGTTGTCGGAAGGACGGGTGGCGATTGCCGCCGTCGCCACCGGCACCGCACGCGCTGCGCTGGATTCGGCGGTGGGCTATGCCAAGGAACGCGAAGCCTACGGCGAGCCAATCATCAAACTGCAAGGGGTAGCGTTCGACCTTGCCGACATGGCCGCGCAAGTGGATGTCGCCCACCACTACATGGTTCATGCCGCGCGATTGTGTGAAGCCCACGTGCCCTGCGCCAAGGAAGCCTCGGTGGCCAAGCTGTTCGCCAGCGAAATGGCAGAGAAGGTGTGCTCCGACGCGCTGCAGATCCATGGAGGCTATGGCTACCTCAATGATTTCCCGGTGGAGCGTTACTGCCGGGATGTACGGGTGACCAAAATCTATGAAGGCACCAGCCATATCCAGAAATTGATCATCGCGCGCAGCCTGGCCTGACATGTGTGTAGCCCCCCTCTACTTGGAGGGGGTGACCGGACAGCTATCGGGCATAACCTGTTGTTCAAAGCGGGCTCGAATACGCCGGTGGATTCGCGACGATTGGCAGGGAACCAGACCATGCAGATACAGAACTCGACCGATGCACAGCGTCATGCAGTGGACAGCTTCCGTATCTTCCTTGCGACGGAGGTGGCGCCGGTCGCCAGTGCGTTCCGGGGTGGGCCGATTCCCCGGGAGAGAATGCGCGAAATCACCCAGGGCATCGCCGAATTCGGCCTGCCCGGCGCCAGTATTGCGCCGCACCTGGGTGGCATGGGTTTATCGGTGGTCACCGAAGCCATGCTTCTTGCAGAGTTGTGCGTGGTTTCCAGCGAAATCGCCCACTGCGTCATCGTCAACATGCTCGTCGCCAGCGTCCTGGTCGAATTGCCTGAAGCGCAGCAACCGCTGCGCGAACGCTACCTGCCGGACTTGCTCGCCGGTCGCCGCTTCGGCGGCTATTACCTGCATCAGGCCGATGCTCAGGCAACGCTAACAGAAGGGGGCGTCAACGCCTGGACCACGGCGCACGGTTGGGTCATCAACGGTGCCCACGAGCGGGTGTGCAACGGCCATTACTCGGACATCCTCATTACCGGGATGCTGACCGAGGAGGGCGTGTCATGTCATGTGCTGGTGGACCGTGAGCAGCAGGGTTACTCCTCGCGCATCATCGACAGATCGACCCCGACCGGCACGTTCAATACCCGGGTGTCCTTCAACAATGTGCGCGTGCCGGCCGGCCATACGATCTGGCAAGAACAGGAAGGCCAGGCCGGGCTGCTGGAAAAGATCGACGCCGGCGCAGCCTTGCTGTCGATCGGCCTGGCCCGGTCGGTTCTGGAGGCGTGCATCAACAACGCGCGAAATCCTGACGATTGCGGCAGGGCGGCGGCATCGCAGCCGTTGGTGGCACTCAGGATTGCCGAGATGGCGACCCGAATCGAAGCGGCGAAACTCATGTGCTTTCAGGCCTATTCGCTGATCGATAACGACACTCCCTGCCAGATTCAGGCGTGCATGGCTCGCTGGCTGGCCAGTGAAACGCTGCTCAAGGCTTGCCAGGACGCGCTGCAGCTGCCCGGTGGCAAGGGGGTGAGCGCCGCATTGGACCTTGAGCGCATGGTGCGAGAGTCCATCGTGCTACCGGCGCCCAACGGCCTGACCGACCGGCAAAAATTGTCCATCGCCAAGGCGCTCACGGGCATCAGTACCGCGGGCTGACGGCTGTATTGACGGCGGCCACCCCGGCACGCCTGACTTATCACTCTGAACCATTCAAGGATTTTGTATGCGCTATTGCCTTGTTGCACTGTCTGTTGCCTTCGCCCTGTCCAGCAGCTTGTCATGGGCCGAGGACGCCCCGATCACGCCCGCAAAAGCTGCCAGCCCGACAACGGCAGCTGTCAACCAGGCGGTGCTCAAACAATTGCCGTTTCAGGATCGCGCCGACTATGAAGCCGCGCGGCGCGGGTTGGTCGCCGCCTTTGAGGGCGAAATCAAGGATGCCAATGGCAAGACCGTGTGGAATTCCCACCAGTACGACTTCCTCAAGCAAGAGCAGGCCCCGGACACGGTGAACCCCAGCCTGTGGCGTTTGGCGCAGCTCAATGCCAATGCCGGCTTGTTCCAGGTCACCGACAGAATCTACCAGGTGCGTGGTATCGACCTGGCTAACATGACCATCATCGAAGGTGACGATGGCCTGATCATCATCGACCCGCTCTACGTCACCGAAACCGCGAAGGCCGGCCTTGAAATGTACTACCGCAATCGCCCGCGCAAACCGGTGGTGGCGGTGATCTATAGCCACAGCCATGTCGATCATTTCGGCGGTGTGCGTGGGGTGGTCGACGAAGCAGACGTCAAGGCCGGCAAGGTTCGCATCTATGCGCCAGGCGGTTTCATGGAACACGCCATCCAGGAAAACGTCCTGGCGGGTACCGCCATGTTTCGTCGCGGCATGTTCCAGAGTGGCGGCGCGGTGGCCGGTAGCGAGCGGGGGCAGGTGGATTCGGGGATTGGCAAAGGTGTGCCGGTGGGCGGCACGATCAGCCTGATCGCACCGAGCGACCTGATCGTAAAACCGGAGGAAACCCACGATATTTCCGGTGTGCAGGTGGTATTCCAACTCACCCCGGGAACCGAGGCCCCCTCGGAGATGAACCTGTACCTGCCGCAAATGCAGGCGCTCTGTATTTCCGAGAACGCCGTGCGCTCGATGCACAACCTGCTCACGCCCCGTGGTGCCGAAGTGCGTGACGGTAAAGCCTGGGCGCATTTTCTCGACGACGCGCTAGTGCGCTATGGCGACAAGGCACAGGTGATGTTCGCTCAACACAACTGGCCGACCTGGGGCGGGGACAATATCCGCAACATGCTGGCCGATGAGCGTGACATGTACGCCTTTATCAACAATCGGACCCTGAACTTGCTCAACCAGGGCATGAATCCGCTGGAAATTGCCGACGCGGTGAAGAAGTTGCCCGGCGACCTCGATCAGAAGTGGTATGCCAGGGGCTACTACGGCACGCTGAGTTTCAACACCCGCGCGGTGTACCAGCGCTATCTGGGCTTCTACGACGGCAATCCGTCGACGCTTGACCCACTGCCTCCGGTCGAAGCCGGCAAACACTACGTGCAAGCCATGGGCGGTGCTGACAAGGTATTGGCGCAGATGCGCGCGGCAATGGACAGCGGCGATTACCGCTGGGCAGCCCAGTTGGGCAATCATCTGGTGTTCGCCGAGCCCGAGAACAAGGCGGCACGCGAAGCCCAGGCCGATGCGCTGGAACAATTGGGTTACCGCAGCGAATCGGCGATCTGGCGCAACATGTACCTCACCGGCGTGCAAGAGTTGCGTCAGATCAAGCCGCAGCAGGGCGCCCGTGCCACGGCCGACCTGATCCGGGCGGCGACGCCGACCATGTTCATGGACCTGCTGGCCGTGCGCATGGATTCGGACAAAGCCCAAGGCCACGACATGACCCTGAACTGGAACTTCGATGATCTTGACCAGCATTTTGCCTTGACCCTGCGCAATGGAGTGCTGACCTACCGCGAACAGGCCAGCCATGCCAAGGCCGATGTGTCGGTCACGATGAGCAAGGCCGTGCTGGACCGGATCAGCCTGCGCCAGCTCGACTTCCCGACGGCGCTCAAACAGGGGGATATCAAGCTTGCAGGGGACGCAGACCGTTTCAAGGCGATGCTCGGCATGCTGACCAGCTTCCAGCCAATGTTCAACGTCGTGACGCCCTGAGCGGTGGCACGTTGAGGCTCGTTGGTTGACGCACAAGCCATGCGCTGCTTTCCAGGGAAGACCCGGAACAACCCGGCGCATGGTTCATCAAAATAGAAAAAAATCCATGTATAACAGAGTGTTGAGGTGACTTTACCGATACCGGAATACGGAAATGATTTTGCCTGGCGCGCCCTTAAACTGGGTCCGCCATCAAGGCCGTTACGCATCGACGGCCAAGGCACGACCCCGTGAATCCCCGGAGACAGTCCCGTGACAAGAACAATAGAAGAACAGGTCGATCTACTGCTGAGCGATCCGGCGGCCCTGGTCGGGCATAGCCTGCAAAACTGGAAGCAAATGCCTGCCGAACAGATCAATGCGCTGCAGCTGGCCGGGCTGAAACGGCGTTTCGGCGAAATGCGCGACCGTATCGCGGTGTTGAAGAAACTGGCGGACGCCGAGGGCATCGAGCGAATCGAACAACTGGACGACGTGGTGCCCCTGCTGTTCGAGCACACCCTGTTCAAGTCCTACCCGCCATCGCTACTGGAAAAAAACAACTTCGCCGCGATCAACAAATGGTTGGGCAAGCTGGTGGTTCCGGAACTGGCCGAGAAGATTGCCGCCGTCGACGTCACTGCGTGCAAAGGACTGGACGACTGGTTTGAAACCATGGACAGCGCCATTCCCGAGCTGTGCCTGAGCCATACGTCGGGCACTTCCGGGACGCTGTCGTTTTTGCCGTGCAGTGCCCGTGAGTTCGAAAAAGCTTCCCAGGTGCGCAAACTCTACGCCTGGAACATGACCGGCGCGGACACGCCGGACCCGGACCTGCACACGGCGTATCCGTACTACCGCAAAGGCTACCTCAGCCACCTGCGCGGCATGGGCTCGCTGGTGCGGGTACTGCTGCCCGATCTCTCACACTTCCACCCGGCCTATCCCTCGACCCTGTCCAGCGACGTACTGCGCCTGGGCGCCAGGCTGCGGGCCGCCCACGCCAATGGCACGCTGGATCGCCTGGTGGTGGCGCCTGAGCTGCTGGCCAAGAAAAAAGCCTTCGACCAGCAGCAGGCCGAGATGCCGCAGCACCTGGCGGCCTTTTTCGATGACATCGCGACCCGTCTCAAGGGCAAGCGCGTGTACATCGGCGGTACCTGGAACCTGCTGCACAACATGGCCGTGGCCGGCCTGGAGCGTGGCCTGGAAGGGGTGTTCCATCCCGATTCCTACATCATCACCACCGGCGGCGCCAAAGGCGTGGTGCCGCCCGAGAACTGGCGCGAAGACGTGATGCGCTTCCTGGGGGTGAAGACGCTGAACGAGTCCTATGCCATGTCGGAGGTGGTCAGTGGTTCGCACCTCAAATGCGAACAGGGCAACTACCACTTCTCGCACACCGCGATTCCCTTCCTGCTCGACCCCGAAACCAGCAAGCCGCTGCCGCGCCACGGCCGCCAGACCGGGCGCGCGGCGTTCTTCGACCTTGGCGCTGATATCCACTGGGGCGGCTTCATCACGGGCGACGAAGTCACCATCGAGTGGGATCAACCCTGCACCTGCGGGCGCCATAGCCGCTACGTGGTTGGGGCGATCCAGCGCTACAGCGAAAAGAACGGCGGCGACGACAAGATCACCTGCGCCGCATCCGAGCAGTCCCATCGCGAAGCGATGGATTTCCTCAACACCCTGGAAGGCTGAGCCATGTCCCATCCCATTGCTCCGATGATCATTCGTGGTCAAGTCATCACCGATAACCTGATCGAAGTGGGCGGTCGCGGCGGCGACCTGAGTTTTCTCACCCCCGACGCCAGCAAGTACATCGACCAGTTGCCCCTGGGCAATCCGGCGAAGCTCGCCGACCTGTACCGCTTGAGTTTCGACGACATTCTCGATTACGCCGTCGAACTCGGTGCGCGCCTGGACCTGGACAAGAACCAGTACCTGCAGGAAGCCTGTGAACTGTCGTTCCTCACGGCGCCGACCACCCCGACCATCGTCAAGGGCTCCTACATGGGCCTCAAGCACTTGCTGTCCCGTGAGTTCATCACCGAGATGGCAGAAAGCACGGTGGGTATCAAATACCTGGAAGGCTGGGTTCCGCAGACACTGCTCGACGGCACCGAACTGGAAGTGCGCTGCTTTGGCGCCCGGACCTTGCACATCGTCGCCGGCAACGCAGTGTCCCTGTCGTTGTGGACCATCATCCGCAACATGGTGCTGCGCAGCGACGCGATCATCAAGGCGCCGTCCAACGACCCGTTCACGGCGCTGGCCATCGCCCGCACCATGGTCGACATGGCGCCGGATCATCCGCTGACCAAACACCTTTCGGTGGCTTACTGGAAGGGCGGCGACGAGGCGTTCGAGCAGCGCCTTTACCAACCGCAGAACCTGGAAAAAATCGTCGCCTGGGGCGGTTTCGCCTCGATGAAGCACGTGACCAAATACATCCAGCCCGGCCTTGAACTGATTTCCCTGGACCCCAAGCGCAGCGCCAGCATCATTGGCCAGGAGGCCTTCTACAACGAAGAGAACATGCGCGAAGCGGCGGTGCGCCTGGCGGCCGACATCGGTGCAATCAACCAGAAGGGCTGTGTCTGCGCGCGTGTGGTGTATGTGCAGAGCGGCACGGACGAGCAGGGCCTGGAGCGGCTCAACACCTTTGGCCAGTATGTCTATGAAGCCATGCTGGGCTTGCCCAATACCCTGAGCACCGCGCCCAAGCGTTACGACCAGGGCCTGAAGGCCCACGTCGACGCGCTGCGCCTGGATGACGAGTGGTACAAGGTCATCGGTGGCAAGGAAGGCGAGGGCGCGATTATCTGCTCGCAATTGCCGGAACCGGTGTCCTTCGCCGCCAGCCTCGATGACCGGACTGCCAACCTGGTGCCGGTCGACGACTTGAGCGAAATGATGGCGGCGGTTGACGCCTACACCCAAACCGTCGGCGTCTATCCCGAAAGCATCAAGGATCAACTCAAGGATGTGCTGCCGCTGTATGGCGCTCAACGCATCGTTTCCCTGGGCTACGCCGCTGCCATGAAGTTTGCCGCGCCCCAGGATTCCATCGAGCCGATGCGTCGCATGGGCAAGTGGATTTCCAACCAGATCGCCGCACCAGAAACCAGTGCCGCGCCCTGGTTGCGGCCTTCGATCTGACACCATTCCCTGTAGGAGCGAGCCTGCTCGCGAAAAACGTCCAGGCAACGCGGGCATTCAGACACCCCGCGTCATCGATAGCGACCATCGCGAGCACGCTCGCTCCTACAGGGGAGCGCTCATTCAATCTGTGGAGAAATGAACATGACCACCTGCATCGGCTATGGCGTCCATGAAGCCAACGCTCCCCTCGAACCCCTGCGCTTCGAACGCCGTGAGCTGCGCGCCGACGATGTCGCCATCGATATCGACTACTGCGGCGTCTGCCATTCCGACCTGCATTACGTGCATAACGACTGGAAAAGCACGCGGTTTCCCTGTGTGCCGGGCCATGAAATCGTCGGTCGGGTCACTGCCGTGGGGCCTGCTGTCAATCGTTATCGTCCCGGTGATCGGGTGGCTGTCGGTTGCATGGTCGACAGCTGCCAGCAATGTGCGGCCTGCGAGCAACATCAGGAGCCGCATTGCACCCAGGGCATGACACCCACCTATAACGGCCTGGACCGCATCAGCGGCGAGGTGACCCGCGGCGGTTACGCCCAACACATCGTGGTACGCGAGCGTTTCGTGTTGCGGGTACCGCCGGCGCTGGATCCGCGCTTCACCGGTCCGTTGCTGTGTGCCGGCATCACTGTCTGGACGCCGATGCGCGAGCATGACGTCAAGACCGGTACGCGCCTGGCGGTCATCGGGCTGGGCGGACTGGGCCACATGGCGGTCAAGCTCGGCGTTGCGTTGGGCGCCGAGGTCACCGTGATCACCACTTCACCCGGCAAGGCCGAGGACGCCCTGGCGCTTGGCGCGCATCATGTACTGTTGTCGTCCGACCCGCAGGCCATGAAAACCGCCGCCAGCAGCTTCGACCTGATTCTGGACACCATCCCGCGCGGCCACAACGTCAACCCTTACCTGATGCTGCTGGGCCGCAATGGCAAACTTGTGCTGGTTGGCGCCCTGGAACCGCTGGAGCCGATTCACGGTGCATTGCTGGCGATCAACAACCGTTCGATCACCGGCGCGTTGATCGGTGGACTGGAGCAGACCCAGGAGTTGCTGGACTTCTGCGCCGAGCATCAAGTGCTGCCAAGTTGCGAAATGATCGACATCCAGGACATCAACCAGGCGTTCACCCGCATGCAGAACAATGACGTGAAGTATCGATTCGTGATCGACATGGCGTCGCTCAAGGATGTCGACGTGGCCTGACATCGGTTCTCCCCTCGGCTAGCATCCTCATACCTCCCTTAACGAGAGGGGCGGTATGGGGCTGGCAGAGGCATAACGGTTCGTTCATGGACCACGATGGAGAACAACAATGTCCGTTAGATCGCACCTTATGCGCTGCAGTGGCGCTTTTGCCGCTTCCGTCCTCGCGTTGGCCATCCAGGCCGGAGCAGCCTGCGCAGACGAAGCACCTCCCGCCTCGCCACCTGCCTTCACCGATCAACAAGTCAGCGATGCCTATATCTACCTGCTCGGGCGCTTGCTGGTCATGCGCCAGCAGCAGCTGGACTTTCAGGACGGCATGACCTGGAACCAGTTGGTGCACCGTAAACCCGGTGCGGTTGACTGGCCCAATCCCAATCTCGACGTCGCCTATTCGGAAGCCTGGATCGCCGTCGATGAACGCAGTTGTACCCAGGTAAGCGTGCCGAAGGTCACCAATCGCTATTACACGGTGCAATTTCTCAATGGCTGGGGGGAAACCCTGGCCAACATAAATGAACGTGTGTTCGCCGACCATCCGTATGGTGAGTTCGCGGTGTGCCTCAGAGGTGCAAAAGTGGATCTGCCGGCCAATACCCGGCGAATCGACCTGCCCGTACGCACGGCCCGGGTGCTGTCGCGGGTCGAGTTGGGGGCCGATCGGCAGGTGGCCGAGCAACTGCAGCATCAGTTCACAATGCGCGCGACGGGCTCGCCAGAGCTGCCGTCGACACCGCACGGGCCGGTATTCGAGCTGTACAGGTTGCCGACGGTGGAGGCCTTCGATGCCGCTGCGGCGGCACTTGAGGAGCCCGATCTCAATCCAGGCATGCAGACGCTGCAAGCGCAAGTGCGTGCCATTGCCGAACAGATCAAGCAACCTGGCGAACGTGCGCGCATCGACCAGCAAATCAAGACCCGTACCTTTGCGGCCCTTGCCAGCGCAGCGGCCACCATCGGTCCGGGTACCGTGCGCAACGGTTGGGTGCGCCCGGCGGTTTCCGGGGCTTATGGCGAGGATTACCTGACCCGGACGCTGATCGATCTGGGCGGCATCTGGGCCAACACCAGCGCGGAGGTCAACTATTACCGTGGCGCGCGGGATGCTGATGGTCAGGTCCTTGATGGCGGGAAAAGCTACTCGCTGACATTCCCGCGTGAACAATTGCCTTCCGGGTTCGCACGGTACTTCTGGTCCGTCACGGCCACTAACAGCAAAACCTTCCGGGTGTTGCCCAACGCGCTTGACCGCTTTTTGCTGAACAACCAATCCGACCTTCACTACAACGCCGATGGCTCCCTCACGCTGTATTTCGGACCGCAATTGCCCCAGGGCGCGGCCGAAAACAATTGGCTGCCGACGGTGGCAGGCGAGCCGTTCCGACTGATGCTGCGCTACTACGGCGGCAAGGGCCCGGTGGCCAGCGGCGAATACTTCCCCCCGGCGCTGGTGCGGCTATGAGGCGCTGACCTGCAGGAGCGGGCTTGCCCTCAACCATAGAATCTCCCACAGGTTGAACGCGGTCCTTGTGGGAGCGGGCTTGCCCGCGATGGTCGTTAACGATAATACGGGCTGCCTGGACGAACGCGTTTTCGCGAGCAGGCTTGCTCCCACAACGGCCGGGCCCGCCAACCCAGGCCAGCCTGACGAAAAAAAGCCCTGATGTCCCCAGCCTGACCAAGGGCGGTAGGGGACATCAGGGCGAAAACGAAGGGGTAAACGTTCAGAACAAACAGAGGTTCAGGACACGCAACGCGCCTTGTCTTTCCAGTACTTTTCACGCACCTGACGGCGCAGCACCTTGCCCACCACACTGAGCGGCAGGGCCTCGACGAACTGGATGGACTTGGGCGCCTTGAAGCGGCCCAGGCGACCCTTAACGTGTTCGATCAGCGCGTCGACCGACACGACCTGGCCATTCTTGAGGATCACTTCGGCGTGCACCGCCTCACCCCATTCCTCATGGGGAATGCCCACGACGGCCGAGTTCAGCACCGCGGGGTGAGCATTGAGCGCCGCTTCCACCTCGATGGCATACACGTTGAAACCACCGGTGATGATCATGTCCTTCTTGCGGTCGACCAGGTACAGGAAACCCTCCTGATCGATGTAGCCCAGGTCGCCGGATTTCCAGTAACCATTGTGGAACTCCTGCGCGGTGCCTTGCGGGTTGTTGAAGTAACCCGAAATGGTGCCCCGGGACCGCACCCACAGCTCACCCGTGGTGCCCAGCGGAACTTCCTGGCCATTGTCATCGACGATCAGGATCTCGGCGCCGACGGCGATGCGCCCGGCCGAGGACAGCTGCTTCTCGTTCTGGGTCAAGTGGTCGGCCTTGCCCAGCAACGCTACGGCGTGCAAACACTCAGTGGCGCCATAAATCTGCATGAAAATATTGCCGAAGCGCTCCTGGGCCTGGCGCAGTTTCGCCGGGCTCATTGGTGCGGCCCCATAGGCCATGGTCTGCAGTGAGGACAGGTCAAACTCGCGCGCCTCGGGCAATTCCAGCAGGCGATAGATCATGGTTGGCACGAGCAGGGTCATGGTGACCTTTTCCGCTTCGATATTGCGGCACAGGCGAGCCAGGTCCGGGATGTTCTGGGTCAGGGTGCAGCCGCCGCGAAACAGCGTCGGCAGCAGGCCCAGCCCGGAGCCGTGGCTGATCGGCGCCATGTGCAGGAAGCGGGTATCCGGCTGATAGGGTTGCTCGGCTTCCAGATACATCGAATCGCGCAGCGCCATCCAGTTTTCGATGGTGTAGGCAACACACTTGCTCTGGCCGGTGGTGCCCCCGGTGAAGCGATAGACCAGGGTGTCCTTTTGTGTGTCGTTGTCGACGCCCGGATTGTGATCCGGCACGCCTTCGAGCAGGTCCCAGAAGTACAGCAACCCGTCACGCGGGTGTTCGGGAGGATCCATGCAGACGACGGTGATGCCTTGATCGTGAAGCGCATCAAAGTAACGATCGATCAACGCGTTTTCGATGAACACCACTTTTGGGCGCAGGAACTCTATTTGCCAGCGGTGCTCCTCGAACGCGTCGCGATAGTTCGCGTAGGCCGCGGCGGCGTCGCCCTTGAGCGCCGTCCAGGCATGGAACAGCGAGATGTTGTCGTTTTCCAGGATGCAGAGGTAGACATCCCCGCGGCACAGCCCAAGTCGCCCACGCAACATGTTGACGATGCGATTGGTCAGCGAATGGAATTCACGGAAGTTGTAGCGGCGATTGCGCTCGATGTTGACCAGGGCTTCCCGATCGCCGAACCGCACGGCCAGGTTACCGACCGTGTGTGCGAAGTTCATTATTGTCATTATTCATTCTCCGTCCGGGCGTGTGGCTGCACGCCCGTTGCGATCATCGTCGCGAGTTTAACCCGGGGCATGGCCCCGGGAATACTCAGGCCTGTTGAGCCTTGATAGCCGCCATGGCCGTGTCAATGAACACCTTGACCTGCTGGTTGGCGTCGAAGCGTTCGACGGCAGTGCCCCAGTCGGTGATACGCGCGATGTTCGCCTCGATGGCTTCGGGTGTCAGGTCTTCGTTGCCGATGAATACCGGAGTGGTCTCTTCCATGCGCACGGCCGAGAACACACCGGCGCCGGCACCCAGGATCAGCTTGGTCGGTGCGTTTTCGCTGACCAGGAACAGCGCGCCCGGGGTTACCTGCTCAGGTCGGCTGGCCGCCAGCAGTTCGGCCGGCATTACGTCTTCGGTCATGCGCGTGGCCGCCATCGGCGCCAGGGTGTTGACCAGGATGTTGTTCTTGCGACCTTCGATGGCGAGCATGTTCATCAGGCCTACTACCGCCATCTTCGCCGCGCCGTAGTTGGCCTGGCCGAAGTTGCCGAACAGGCCGGCGGCAGAAGTGGTCATCAGCACGCGACCGTAGTTTTGCTCGCGCATCAGGTCCCACACTGCCTTGGTGCAATTGATCGAGCCCATCAGGTGAACATTGATCACCGCATGGATATCGGCCATTTCCATCTTGGCGAACGACTTGTCGCGCAGGATCCCGGCGTTGTTGATCAGGATGTCGACGCGACCGAAGGCTTCGACCGTTTGCTTGACCATGGCCTGGACTTGTTCGTAGTCGGCCACGTTAGCGCCGTTGGCAATGGCAACACCGCCGGCCTGGCGGATTTCCTCGACCACGGCCAGGGCCGCATCGGACGAACTGCCGGAACCGTCACGGCTACCGCCGAAATCATTGATCACAACCTTCGCGCCGCGCGCAGCCAGGTTCAACGCATGAACGCGCCCAAGGCCATTGCCGGCGCCGGTGACGATAGCGACGCGATCATCAAAACGAATGGTCATCATGTTTTCCTCTGGTGAAATAATAGTAGGTGGAGTGCGGCGCAGGAAATGCGTGGTTTCCTCGAAGACGCCGACCTCCATAAACGATCAGGCGCGGCCGAAAATGCCGACGTGCTCGGTGGACTCTTCGACGCGCCACAGGCCGCCGCCGTTGCCTTGCAAGGCGATACGCGCGCCTTCGACCTGACGCGGACCGCAGTTGCCGCGCAGTTGCTCGACCAGTTCAAAGATCTGGCCGATGCCGGTGGCACCAATCGGATGCCCCTTGGATTCCAGGCCGCCAGACGGGTTGACCGGCAACCGGCCGCCCAGGGCGCTGTCGCCATTTTCCGCCATCACACCGCTCATGCCCGGCTCGCACAGGCCCAGGGCCTCGATCGCCAGCAGTTCGCCGACGGCGGTGGCGTCATGCACTTCAGCCACATCGACATCTTGCGGGCTGATGCCGGCCTGCTCGAAGGCCGCCTTGCCGGCCAGGTGGGTGCATCCCTTGTCGAAGTCGTCGGCGGCACGGGCCGAGGCCGAGCGCACCACGCTGGCCAGGACCTTGATGGCCCGGTTCCTGTTGAAGCCGTATTTCTTCATGGCCGATTCAGTGCACAGGATCGCGGCAGCCGCGCCGTCGGAAATCGGCGAGCACATCGGCAGGGTGATCGGGTAGGTGATCGGCGGGGCGGCGAGGATTTCCTCGATGCTCATGGCATTACGGTACTGGGAGCGCTCGTTGTGCACTGAGTGGCCGTGGTTCTTCGAGGATACGGCGGCCAGTTGACGCTGGGTAATGCCGTAGCGCTCCATCAGGCCGCCACGGCCCAGGGCGGCGTAGACGTCCATGAACGGGCTGTAGGGTTTTTCGGATTGCGAACCGGCAGGCGGCACGATGCCCTTGCCCATGCTCGCCAGGTAGTTCTTGTTTTCCTCGAAGGTTTCGATGTCCCAGGCAGACTCGAAGGCCGAGAACATCTTCGATTTGTCGCTGTAGAACATCTTTTCGGCGCCTACTGCCAATGCCACTTCGGCAGCGCCGGCCTGCAACTGGGTCACGGCCAGGTTAAAGGCATGGCTCGACGAGGCGCAGGCCCCTTCGATGTTGAAGATCGGGATGCCGTCCAGGCCCAGCGGCAGCAGCGCCACTTGTCCACGGATCATGTGCTGGCCATCGAAGTGGCCCTGGGTGCAGTTGCCGAAGAAACCGACCTGAATCCACTTTCGGTCGCAGTCGGCATCTTTAAGGGCGTCTTCCACTGCCCAGGCGGTCAGTTGCTTGATGGTCTTGTCGGTGTGACGGCCGAAGGCGGTCATGCCGACGCCGACGATGTATACGTTTTCCATCGTTACCTCGAATAGTCAGAAAAGGCAGGCGCAGGCCTCTGTAGGAGCGGGCATGCTCGCAATGGAGGTCATCGATCACGCGGGCTGTCTGTTTGCCCGCGCTGGCATGACGTTTTTCGCGAGCATGCTCGCTCCTGCAGGGGAGGCGTAATCAGTAACCCTTGAAATCAGGTTTGCGTTTCTCGGCGAAGGCGCGCACGCCTTCGGCCATGTCGTAGGAGCGCTGGTGGTCGCGCAGTTCCAGCAGCTCCTGGCGCAATGCATCGGCGCGGGATTTGTCGCCGGCTTCGTCGGCGACTTTCTTCATCTTGCGCAGCACCAGCGGGCTTTTCCCGGCGAGCTTGTCGCCCAGGGCCTGGACGCGTTCGACCAGTTCGCCGTCGGCCACCACTTCGCTGACCAGGCCATAGTTCTTCATGTCCTGGGCGGGCAGGGCGTCACCGGTGAACAACATGTACTTGGCAACGTTCTCGGGGATCTTGCGTGGCAATACCGCGGCACCGCCGCCGCCCGGGAACACACCGAAGTTTGAATGGGCATCACCAAAACGTGCGCTTTGCGCGGCGATTACCAGGTCGCAGCACAATACGGCTTCCAGGCCACCGGCCAGGGCGAGCCCGTTGACCGCGGCAATCACCGGTTTGGGGAATGCGCGCAGCGCGTCGAAGAAGGTGACGATGGTGTCCAGCAGGTCTTTTTCGCCGGGCTGCGGGGTTCCGCCAGCCTTGAGGTCGGCGCCGGCGCAAAACGCCGCACCGGTGGCGGTCAGGGCGATCACCCGCACCTGATCGTCGTGTTCCCAGGCGTTCAGGCGGGCGGTCATGGCCTCCAGCATTTCACGGTTGAGGGCATTCATGGCTTTTGGACGGGTCAGGGTGATCCAGCCCACCTGGCCCTTGATGTCAAAAGAAACGGACTCGCTCATCTCCAATCCTCGATCTCATGCAATTGACGTTTCTGTCTGGATTGAAAATTACGCGACTCCCGAGAGCGCTATCCCCCCCCCTTGCGGACGGGGCGAGCGCCGCTTCGTCTGTTGCAGGATAGGCGTCACATCCAGGCAACATGCCAAGGGCGGAGAAGTCAATAATGCAGACAAATGTCATCAACGCCGGCGATCTACTGGTCGCCACCAAGTTCGCGCCGCCGCGCCTGAGCGCCCGGCACATTCCCCGTGCACACCTGCTGAACCGCTTGCGCGAATCGCAACACTGCAGTGCAACCCTGATTACTGGCGGCGCCGGGTTCGGTAAAACCATTTTGCTCGCCCAATGGCGCCTGGAACTGATGAAGGCCGGGCTGGACGTGGCCTGGGTATCGTTCAGCCTCGATGACCGCCAGTTCGCCAGCTTCCTGTCCTATCTGCTGGCCGCCTTGCAACGCCTGGGCATTGCAATGGATCAGGACTGGCTCAACAGCGACGGCAGCGAACAGTCGATCAACGCCTTGATCGCCCTGATCACCCACGCCGTACAAGACCTCGAAAGAGAGTTGCACCTGCTGCTCGACGATTTTCAACACGTCGAATCACCGAGCGCGCACCGCTTGATGCAGAAATTGCTCGATCATTGCCCAGGCAACCTGCACATCACCATTGCCTCGAGGACCACGCCGCCACTGAGCCTGGGCCGCTTGCGCATGCAAGGGCATGTCGCCGAGATCGACACCGTCGAATTGCCGTTCGATGTCGATGAAACCCAGGCATTCTTCAAGCAAAACCTCAGCGTTTTGCCACTCACCGCCGACGAGGAACGCCTGATCCATGACCTGACCAGCGGCTGGCCGGCCAGCCTGCAGCCCATCGCCACCATGCTGCGGGTGCGGCCAACGCGGCGTTCGCAACTGCGTTCGATCCTGCGCAACTCGGCGGACCTGCAGGCTTACCTGACCGAGGACGTGGTGGCCTGCCTGCCGCCGCAGCTGCTGGAATTCATGGAAAAGGTCTCGATCCTGCGGCGCTTCAACGCTGAGGTCGGCGAATTTGTCAGTGGCTGTCCCCATGCGCAGGACATGATCAAGCGCGCCGAGGATGAGAATCTGCTGATCCAGCGCATCGAATCAGACGACAGTACGCCCTGGTATCGCTTCCATCCTCTGTTCGGCGAGTTTCTCAACCAGCGCCTGGCGGCCCGTGGCGAGGTGGTGGTGCAGGCGCTTCATCGGCACGCCAGCCAGTGGTTTGCCGAGCATGATTATCTGGTGGAGGCGGTGCGCCACGCCAATCTGGGCGGCGATCGCGATTACGCGGTCAAGGCCATGGAGCAAGCGGCGTCCAGTATCTGGAGCATGGCCTACACCAGCCCGATGCTGCATTTGCTCGAACGCCTGCCCCAGGACACGCTGTTCGCTCATCCGCAACTGTTCATCATGGGCTGCCTGACCTATGCCTTCACCGCCCGGCCGGAAAAAGCCGAGCGCTGGGTGGAGCAGATCCGCCGCAGCGAAGCCTCACGCAACCCCGCGATCTCCTCGAAACTGGTGCTGGCCGACGCCGCGATTGCCCTGACACTGGATCAGCCGCTACGGGTCATCGGCCTGCTGGAACCGACCTTGCAGACGCCATTGGAAAACCGCTCGTTGCGCTACATCAGTCTCTCGGGACTGGCCACTGCCTATTTGTCGGTGGGGCGTGTAGATGACGCGCGCAAGCTCCATGAGCAGCACCCGATAGACCTGCAGTATCGCGACAACGACATGGCCATGGTCTTCGAATCCACCCGGGCGCTGACCAGCCTGCGCGAAGGCAATGCACGCCAGGCGCAAAGCATCGGGGCCAGCGTGACCGAGCGTGCCGAGCAAGCCTATGGACGCGATTCGGTTTCCGCCAATCTGTGCGCCGCCACACTCTGCGACGCTTATTACGAACTGGACCAGCTGGACGAGGCGTTGCGGGTCCTGGCCAACCGCAGCGGGATCCTGCGCTCATCCATGCCCGAAGTGATGGGCCGGGCCTCACTGTGTCGTGCGCGCATCACCTTGCAGCGCGAATCGGCCCAGGCGGCCTTGAGTTTCCTCGAAACCCAGGGCGCGCACTTTCACGTGCTGGGCCTGGACCGGTTGCTGGCAATGATGCTGGCCGAGCAAGTCCGGGTGCTGATTGAGCAGGGTGAAAGTCGTCGCGCCGGCGAACTGGTGACGCGACTGGCTGCGCTGGAGGCGGCCCAGCGGCCAAATGCCGAAACCCGCGGGGAAATCAGTTGCCAGGTGGCGATGTCCAGGGTGCGACTGGCACTGGCCGGGCGTGACCCTGGCCTTGCGCTGGAACAGTTGCAGGCCGTCAGCGTCTATGCCGAGCAGTCGGCGCGGGGACGCACGCGGGTTCGCCTGCTTCTGCTCAGTGCCCTGGCGCACGACATGCTCGGCCAGCCAGAGCAGGCGTTGACGTACTTGCAACAGGCCATGCAAGCGAGTGCCCGGATGGGGTTAGTGCGCACACTGCTCGATGAAGGCCCGGCGGTGCTCGCATTGCTGAATCAATGGCAAGGCGAAATCGCCCGGGACATTTCTGTCGCCGAGTATCTGGACGCGCTGCTCAACCGCGAAAACTTGCACGAGGTACCCGTGCAGGTAGCCGTTGCCCCCAGGAAGATGAACGACGGGCCACGAGCCACCCTGACCCCACGTGAGCTGGAAATCCTCGGTTTGGTCGCCCAGGCGATGTCGAACAAGCGCATCGCCCTGACGCTCAACATCACCTTCGGCACCGTGAAGTGGAACGTGAAAAACATCCTCGCCAAGCTCGGTGTGTCGAGCCGCTACGCGGCGATCTCCCTGGCTCGCCAGCAAGGCCTGCTCAAGTAACCGGATGCGGGCGTCAGCCCGCGCACCCTCCCGAGACGGGAGGCGCATGCGATGTCGGCCACCGCGCATGCTCAGGTCAGCATCGATTACCCGACCCGGTACAAGAGGAAGACCATGAGTGATACATCCGCAGCATTCCTGAGTGAGCAGGAAATCATGATTCGCGACGCTGCCCGCAAGGTGGCGCAAGAAGTAGTGGGCGCCACCGCCGCCGAACGCGACCGCACGGGTGCCTGGCCCCATGCTGAGCTCAAGGCCGTGGCCGACCTGGGCTTCCTGGGCATGCAGATTCCCGAGGAGGCGGGCGGAGCGGGCATGTCCTTTCCGGAATACTGCCTGTGCATCGAGGAGTTTGCCGCCGCCGATGCCGGTTTTGCGACCATTTTGCATGTTCATAATGGTATGACCGACATGCTGCATCGCTTCGGCACCGAGTTGCAGAAGCAGAAATACCTAGCCGGGATGATTAGCGGCGAGCTGATTGCCGCCGGCCTGCTGACCGAACCCCAGGCCGGTTCCGACACCGCCGCGTTTCGCACCACGGCGCGCCGCGATGGCGACCATTACGTGCTCAACGGCAGCAAGCAGTTCATCTCCAATGGCAGCGAAGCAGGCATCGCCTTTGCCATCGCCGCCACCACCGAAACCACCGAAGGCCGCAAGGGCCCGAGCATGTTCATCATCGACCCGCGTGAGCCCGGTTACATCGTCACGCGCGTGGAAAGCAAGATGGGCCAGCGCTCGGCGCATGTAGCGGCCATTCAACTGGATAACTGCCGCGTGCCGGCCCATAACCTGCTGGCGGAGGAGGGCACCGCTTACAAACGCTTGATGGCGACCCTGTCCGAAGGCCGTATCGGCATCGCCGCCGTGGCCGTGGGCGCCGCCCGCGCCGCGCTGGAAGCGGCGGTGAAGTATGCCAACGAGCGTGAAGCCTACGGTGCGCCGATCATCAAGTTGCAAGGCGTGGCGTTCGACCTGGCGGACATGGCCACCCAGTTCGAAGTCGCCCAGCACTACATGCTGCACGCCTCGCGCCTGCACTACGCCGGCGTGCCCTGCGCCAAGGAAGCGTCCATCGCCAAGCTGTTCGCCAGCGAAATGGCCGAGAAAGTCTGCTCCGAAGCGCTGCAAATTCATGGCGGCTACGGCTACCTCAGCGATTTTCCGGTGGAGCGCTATTGCCGTGACGTGCGGGTGACCAAGATCTACGAGGGCACCAGCCACATCCAGAAGGTGATCATCGCCCGCAATTTGTAACGGGCGGCGTTCGTGTTCCTGACCATCGCACCCTGGGCACGGCCGGCATGCACCGGCCGGTGTCGCATCAGGAGGAGTTGAATGTGACTGACAGTGCAGTGCTGTACGAAAAAATCGGCAAGACAGCGTTGATCACCCTGAATCGTCCGCACAAACGCAACGCGTTCGAAGCAGCCATCAATGAAGCCTTGCCCGTAGCCCTGATGACGGCGCGGGACGATCGTTCGATTCGTTCCATCGTCCTGACTGGCGCTGGCGGGGCCTTTTGCTCGGGCTTTGACCTGGGTAGCCTGGAGGAGGGTGACGACCCCGCGTTTGCCGGACGCCAGCTGGTGCTGGGTTTTCATGAATGGTTCGCCAGCCTGGTCGACTTGGGCAAACCAGTGATCGCGGCAGTCGATGGCGCGGCCGTAGGGGCGGGGTTCTCGCTGGCGCTGGCCGCGGACTTCATGTTCGTTACGCCGCGTGCCCGGCTGCTGCCAACCTTCCTGAGCCTGGGGCTGGTGCCAGACCTGTCGATGCTGTACGTGCTGCCCAGGGTGGTGGGGTTGGCCAAGGCCAAGGAACTGATATTTTGCGCCCGGCCGCTCGATGCACAGCAGGCACTGGCGCTGGGCCTGGCCCAGGCGGTCATTGACCAGGAGCAGTTGCTGGACAGCGCCTTGCAGTTCGCTCGCCAGTTCGATGACGCACCGCCCGATGCGTTAGGATTGGCCAAGACCCTGCTCAACCGCTCGTTCGAGACCGACCGCCACGCGATGACCCAGTTCGAAGCCAGCGCCCAGTCATTGTGCGGGGCCAGTCGATACCATGTCGAAGCCGTGAACCGCTTCCTTGGCAAGCAAGGGTTGCCTTATCCCGGTGCGGTGCTGCCACAGCCATGAAGCCCCAAAGAGGGAGGGGCAACCGGCCATGGGGCCTGCCTATCCTTGAGACTCAAGACCTGCCGAGCGCCATTGCCCGGCGCAGAACGCCCAGGGCGCCGGCAGGGTTTTCAATACTGAGGAGTAAGACATGATGCAGAAAGTCGTCGTCGCGGGTGTAGGTATGATCCCCTTCGTCAAGCCTGGCCAGAGCGAGACCTATGCGGTCATGGGCGAGCAGGCCGTGCGGTTGGCACTGGCGGATGCCGGCGTAGGTTACGAGTCGGTCCAGCAGGCATATGCCAGCTACGTCTTCGGTGATTCCACCAGCGGCCAGCGTGTGCTGTATAACGTCGGCATGACCGGTATCCCGGTGATCAACGTCAACAACAATTGTGCCAGCGGCTCAACGGCGCTGTTCCTGGCCAACCAGGCGATCGCCAGCGGCATGGTGGATATCGTCCTGGCCTTCGGTTTCGAACAGATGGTGCCCGGTGCCATTCCCAGCTCCTTCCCGGACCGTCCGAGCCCGTTGGAGCCGTTCCTCGATCAGTGCGATGAAGCGATTCCCGGTGCGGCGCAGATTCCGGCAGCACTGCGTATCTTCGGCAGCGCGGGCGTGGAGCACATGAATCGTTTCGGCACGCCGCTGGAAACCTTCGCTAAAATTCGCGCCAAGGCCAGCCGTCACGCGGCGAACAATCCCAAAGCCGTATTCCGTAAAGTGGTGACTACCGAAGAGGTCATGGCCGATCAAGTGGTGTGGCCGGGCGTCATGACGCGCCTGATGGCCTGCCCGCCGACCTGCGGCGCCGCCGCGGTGGTGTTGTGCAGCGAATCCTATGCGAAAAAGCACGGCCTGGATCGCAGCGTATCGATTGCCGGTCAAGCCCTCACCACCGATGGCGCGGAGACATTCAAGTCGGGCGACATGCGTGATGTTGCCGGTTATTCGATGTCCCGCGCGGCGGCGCGCAAGGCTTACGAAATGGCCGGCATCGGTGTCGAGGACGTGCACGTCGTCGAGCTCCACGACTGTTTCGCCCAGAATGAGTTGCTGACTTACGAATCGTTGGGCCTGTGCCCGGAAGGTGGGGCGCAGAAGTTTGTCGACGATGGCGACAACACCTACGGCGGACGCTACGTGGTCAACCCGTCTGGCGGCCTGCTTTCCAAGGGCCATCCGATTGGCGCGACGGGCCTGGCGCAATGCACCGAGCTGGTTCAGCAACTGCGTGGTCGCGCGGAGCAGCGCCAGGTCGAGGGCGCACGCATTGCCTTGCAACACAACGTTGGCATCGGTGGCGCCTGCGTCGTCACCCTGTACCGCAAAGACTGACAGGGGAACCGCGATGGATTTTCAACCTGATGCCAGCCTCGAAGCATTCCGCGAGCAAGTGCGCGGCTTCCTTCGCGACCAGGTCCCGGCGGACCTGAAAGGGCAACAGCGCTGCACGCGCTCGCCGCGAGAGCAGATCACACGCTGGCAAAAGCTCCTCACCGAACGCGGCTGGGGTGCGCCTTACTGGCCCAAGGAGCACGGTGGCACAGGTTGGTCGGTGCCGCAGATCCTGGTGTTCGATGACGAGTGCAGCGCGGCGGGCACGCCCACCCTGGATGGCTTCGTGCACAAGATGCTTGGCCCGGTGCTCAATAGCTTCGCCACGCCTGAGCAAAAGGCCGAACACCTGCCTCCGGTGTTCAATGGCGAGCGCCTGTGGTGCCAGGGCTTTTCGGAGCCGGGCGCAGGTTCCGACCTGGCATCGCTGCGCACCCGTGCCGAGCGCGATGGCGACCATTATGTGGTCAATGGCCAGAAAATCTGGACCAGTTATGCCCATGACGCGGACTGGATCTTCCTGCTGGTGCGCACTAACATGGATGTGAAGAAGCAGGCCGGGATCAGCTTTTTGCTGGTGGACATGCGCACGCCCGGCATCACCGTGCGCCCGATCCGCAGCATCGATGATGCGCATCACTTGAATGAAACCTTTTTCGACAATGTACGGGTGCCGGTAGCCAACCTGATCGGTGGCGAAGGGCAGGGTTGGAGCATCACCAAGTTTTTGCTCAACAACGAACATGCCACCGTTGCCGACCTGCCCGAGCTCAAGCGCTACATGCGCGAGCTGCGGCTGATCGGCAGCACGCTGCAAGTGGATGACCAGCCACTTTTCGAGCAGCCCGGGTTTGCCCTGAAGCTGGCACGCCTGGATGCCGAACTGCAGGCCATCGAAATGCTGGTGCAACGGGTGGCACGCCTGGAACAACAGCACAATCCGGCGTCGCACACCTTGGGCTCGATCCTCAAGATCCGCGCCACCGAACTGCAGCAGCGCATGACCGAAGCGCAAATTGAGGCGCTGGCTGACTACGGTGCGATTGCCTATCCGCATCCCCACGAGGCGGACCCGCAACAGCCGTTCCCGCAACAGGCACTGGCACGAGGCATCAGCCATGACATGTTCCTGCGCCGTGCCTCGACCATTTACGGCGGCACCAGTGAAGTGCAGCGGGGCATTATCGCCAAGATGCTGTTCCAACTCTGATATCAGGAAACCGCTATGGATTTCGAATTCACTTCGGAACAACGACTGTTGCAGGACAGCCTGCGACGCTATGTAGACAAGGCCTACAGTTTCGAGGCACGCACCGCCTTGCTCAAGGCGGGCAAGGACGGGAGTGCGGACAACTGGGGCCTGTTCGCCGCCAACGGCTGGTTGATGGCCGCGTTGCCGGAAGAATACGGCGGCCTTGGCGGCACGCTGGTGGACACGGTGATCATCGCCCAGGAACTGGGGCGTGGATTGGTACTGGAACCCTTCATGGCTTGTGCTGTGCTGGCGGCCCAGACGCTGTTGGCAACAGGCAGCGAGGCGCAAAAAGCGCGACTTGTACCGCAACTCGCCGACGGGACCTACCGCATTGCGCTGGCCTATGGCGAGGCTGGTTCACGGGGCATGCCATTGCCGGTGACCCTTCAGGCGGAACCGGTGCATGACGGATTTCGCCTGTCCGGGCGCAAGAGCCTGGTGCTCGGTGCCGTGGGAGCCAAGGCGTTTATCGTCTCGGCGCAAATCCCCCAGGCACCGGGCATCAGCCTGCTGTTGGTCGATGCCGATCGTCCGGGCCTGACCTGCCAGACGCTGCCTTTGCACGACGGCACCTGGGCGCAGGCGTTGCACTTCGATGGTGTCGAGGTTGGCGCCGATGCCTTGTTAGGCGAAGCGGGGCAGGGTTTGTCGGGGTTACGCCAAGGCCTGGCCAACGGCATCGTTGCTCTGTGCGCAGAGCTGGTCGGCGGGATGGAAAAAACCATTGAAGTCACAGCCGATTACCTCAAGGTGCGCCAGCAATTCGGTGTGCCCATCGGTTCATTCCAGGCATTGCAGCACCGGATGGCGGATATGGCGGCGGAGCTGGAACTGGCACGTTCAAGCCTGCACGCGGCCCTGGATGCCATGGCCAATGATGACGCGGTCACTCGTGACAGGACGGTGTCGGCCAGCAAGATGCTCATTTGTCGCGCGGCCAAGTCGGTTTGCGGCCAGGGCATCCAGTTGCACGGCGGCATCGGCATGACCGAGGAGTACCTGGTCGGCCATTACTACAAACGGGCCGTCGTCGCCGATTTGCTCCTGGGCAGCAGCGACAGCCACGAAGCCGCTTGCGCGGCCGCACTGCAGGCGCAACTGCGCGCCTGATCCGCCATTGAACAGATTATCGAGAGCACAACAACAATGAAAAGCTACGAAACCCTGGCCGAACTGCAAGGCCTCGTCGGCGAAGTCGTGGGCACTAGTGACTGGGTGGCCATCGACCAAGATCGAATCAATACCTTTGCGCAAGCCACCGGGGATCACCAGTGGATTCATACCGACCCCGAACGCGCCGCCCAAGGGCCATTCGGCAAGACGATCGCCCATGGCTTCCTGACCCTGAGCCTGCTACCCACCTTCATGACCAACGCGTTCGAACTGCGCAACGTGAAGATGGGCGTGAACTACGGCATGAACAAGGTACGCTTCGTCCAGCCGGTGCCAGTGGACAGTCGGTTACGCGGGCACTTCAAGGTGCTGTCCTTCGAGCCGCTGGAAGGTAACGGTGCCCAAGTGACCTACGAGATGATCGTGGAGATCGAGGGCGCCGCCAAACCCGCGTGTGTGGCCGAGACCATCCTTCGGGTATTCGCCTGAGCCATAACGCCTGCAACGCCGTTTTGACAAAACGCCACGCGCATTCCCATGCCGCGTGGCGTTTGCGTTTTTCAGCCTGACAAAAAGTCTGCCCCTCCCTTTGTGCGCCAATAAGGGGGGGGCGAAGACAGGGGGCGGTTGGTTAAAAAAACACTGCCGGGACGGGACGTTATTCCGCAGTTCCTTGAAGGGCAGGGCGTGCTTGGAAAGACGCTCAAACCATCATCCTAGAGGTTGGAGACATGATTAAACTCACAAGAACCCTGATTGCGCTTGGCCTGTTGGCTGCGCATGCAGGCGTGCTCCATGCAGCAGTATCAGAGCAAGAAGCCAAGCAATTGGGCACCAGCTTGACCCCCGTGGGTGCCGAGATGGCCGGTAATGCCGATGGCACCATTCCGGCCTATAACGGCGGGCTGAAAACCGCGCCCGCGGGCTTCGACAAAGCCTCGGGCATTCGTCCCGACCCCTTTGCCAATGAAAAGCCGCAGTTCTCGATCACAGCCAGCAACGTGGACACCTACGCCGATAAGCTCACGGAAGGAACCAAGGCACTGATCAAGAAACTGCCGGGTTTTCGCGTCGACGTTTATCCGACGCATCGCACCGTAGGCTACCCGCAGTTCGTGCTGGACAACACGTTGAAGAACGCCACCAGCGCCGCGCTGACCAATAATAACGAAACGCTGCAAGGCGCCCATGCCGGTGTACCGTTCCCGATTCCCAAGACCGGCATCGAAGTGATGTTCAACCACCTCGCGCGCTACCAGGGCCTGGCCTGGATCGCGCCCAAGTACGGCGCCTACAACGTCGATGCGGCGGGCAAACTGGTCACGTCTACGTTGGGCCGCTGGACCTACGAGATGCCTTACTACGATACGTCGAAAAGTGGCGACGACATTCTGCTTACCCGCGCCCGTGCCAATTACAGTGGCCCTGCACGCCGCGCGGGTGAGGCAGTGATGACATTCGACTACACCGCGACCGAGCGGGGGCGCAAGGCCTACCAGTATCTGCCTGGACAACGCCGTGTGCGCCTGGCCCCCGACCTGGCCTACGACACGCCGAACGCCAGTACCTCAGGGATGTCCACCATCGACGACATCAACCTGTTCAACGGCCGGATGGACCGTTTCGACTGGAAGCTGACAGGCAAGAAGGAGATGTACGTTCCGTACAACGCCTATCGCTTCGCCTACGCCGAGAATCCTGAGCAGGTGTTTGGCTCCAAATTCATCAATCCAGACCTGGTGCGCTGGGAGCGGCACCGCGTCTGGGTGGTAGAGGCGACCCTCAAGCCTGGCATGCGCCACATTTACTCCAAGCGCACCTTCTACATTGACGAAGACAGCTGGACCGCCGTGGCGGTGGACCAATACGACGGTCGCGGTCAACTGTGGCGGCCTGGCTTCAACTACCTCCATCAGATGTATGACGCCGTTGCCGTCAACAGCACCGCCGGACACTACGACCTGATTGCGGGCACCTATTACATCAACGTCTGGCCGGGCAAGGCCGGCGTACAGGTCATGGACAAGCTCAGCCCGGACAATGGCTGGAGCTCCGATAGCCTGGCGGGGGCCGGGGTTCGCTGATCACTGCTGGACTGTCCATTGTGGTGGAACGGGACCGACTTGCGCGGTTCCGTTTTTTTTTGGCTCGTAGAAACAGGAGTGCATAACCATTGTGCATGGCTCAGGTCATGCGTCGTCAGTGGAACGCGGAGCGTCCCTGGCGGCATTC
>NZ_APIO01000065.1:0-19412 GCF_000408945.1 Pseudomonas sp. G5(2012) | reverse complement strand
AGTTGCTGGCTTTGTTGGTCGTGCATGCGCTTGTGACCGGTGAGGTCGCGGGCAATCTTCACGTAGCCCTGCAGGCTTTCCCCCTTGAGCAAGGCGACTTCGCCACTGCAATAGAAGCGGCTGCCGTCCTTGCGCAAGTGCCAGCGCTCGTCTTCGCCGCGCCCATGTTTGCGTGCCGCCGCAAGTTCGGCTTCAGGCACGCCCTCGGCGCGGTCCTCGGGAGTGAAGATCAGGTCATAGCAGGCGCCGAGCACTTCGTCCTTGGCGTAACCGAAAATCAGCTGCGCGCCGGTGTTCCAGTCGGTAATCACACCATGCTCGTCGAGAATGATGATCGCGAAGTCGTGGGTGCTTTGCGCCACCAGACGCATGCGTTCCTCACCCAGGCGCAGCTCGTCTTCGGCGGCGCGCCGCTTGCTGATGTCGATGAAGGCCAGCACCGTGCCGTCGATATGATCCTCGCTGGAACGATAGGGCAGCAATCGGGCGATGTACCAGCGTTGGTCGTTGCTGCTGACCTCGCGCTCGATCATGTTCAGCGATTCGAAGACGGTCGCCGCGTCCTCGGCCATCTGCGGGTAATCGAGGCGGTGGGTGATGTCCATCAACGAGCGCCCGGTGTCGACCGGCAGCATGCTGAAGATGTCCGTGGCCCTGGGGGTGAACCAGCGGATGCGCATGTTGCGATCGACGAACACCGTGGCGATGTCGGTGGAGGTAATCAGGTTGGAAAGGTAGTCGTTGATCTTGTCGGTTTCTTCAACCTTGGTTTTGAGCTCGTAGTTGACCGTCAGCAGTTCCTCGTTGATCGACTGCAGCTCTTCCTTGCTGGTCTCCAGCTCTTCGGTAGCTGAACGCAACTCCTCGTTGATGGCCTGCATTTCTTCGTTGGACGCCTTGAGCTCTTCGCTGGAGACCTCCGATTGCTCGATGGTCTCCTGCAAATGCAGCTTGGTACGTTGCAGCTCTTGTTCGAGATTGCTCAACATCCGGTTTTCGGTCTGGCCAGAGACGCTGGCGAGCGAGTCCTGAGGCTCGACTTCGCGCTCCTCAAAGATCACCAGGACGTATTCGTTTTCGGTCTCGTCGTCCTTGTAGGGGTGAGCGGTCAGGTCGACCAGATAGCTGCGCCGCTCACGCTCGATTCGCACTTTGCGCGAGGTCGCTGGCGTGCCGGCCTGCTGCACCTGAAACAGCGTGGTGCGGATCTCCAGTCGCAGGTCCGGATGGGCCAGCGTCAGCAAGTTGCGCGACAACTCGCCCGCCACATAACGCAGGAAGCGCCCAGCACCTTCGGTGATGTGCAGGATATTGGCATTGGCATCGACGATGATGCTCGGCGGCGCGGCCTTTTCCAGGGCGCGCAAATGGATATCGGCATAGGACGTCTTGCGTGCGGATTGAGCGACGACGGGGCTGCTGGCGATGGTCGTGCGCACGTAGCCACCGCGAGGCATGGCCGGTGCCCGTCGGGTATGGGTCAGGCCACTCTTGGCGCGGAAGATGCGGTTGCGTTTGTCCACGGGGGTGAACAGGTCCAGGCAAGCGTCAGCGGACTCGGAGGTCCCCAGGAACAGGTAGCCGCCCGGGCGCAAGGCGAAATGGAACATTTGCATGATGTCGCGTTGTACGTCGCGGTCGAGGTAAATCAGCAGGTTCCTGCAGACGATCAGGTCGATTTGCGAAAACGGCGGGTCCAGCAACAGGCTGTGCTTGGCGAACAGCACTTTCTCGCGGACTTCCTTGCGCACGCGAAAGTGCTGTTGTTCGCGGCTGAAGTACTGGCGCATGTATGACGGCGGGACGTCGGTTGCGATCGCTTCGGGATAGACGCCGTTGCGACCGAAGGCGATGGCCCGGTCATCGATATCCGTGGCGAAGACTTGCAGCTTGGCGGGGCTGTCATGCTGCGCCAGCTGTTCGGTCAACATCATCGCCAGGCTGTAGGCTTCTTCGCCCGTCGAGCAGCCTGCCGACCAGACGCGTATCTCGTCACGCTGTGGCCCCATCGATTTGAGCAGGCTCGGTACGACATCGCGCTCCAGCGCCTGGAAGGCTTCGCCGTCGCGAAAGAAATTGGTCACGCCGATCAGCATGTCGCACAGCAGTTCCCTGGTTTCTTGCGGATGAGCCTGCAGGTACTGGTAATAGGCGGCCAGATCCGGTTGCGCGGTCACTTGCAGGCGCCGCTCGATGCGGCGCAACACCGTCGCGCGCTTGTAGTGCTTGAAGTCATGGCCAGTGCCTGCCCGCAGTTGTAGCAGTATGTCCTGCAGCCGTTGTTCCGCGACGGCGGCGTCGCGCTCGCCGGGAGCCGGGCCGATACTGGCGTCAGGATCGTTGGCGTTCGGCAGGCGAATGGCTTGCGAGTTGCGCCACAGCTCCAGCAGCTTTTCCGGCATTTGCACCACCGGCAGCACCAGGTCGACCATCCGGGTGTCGATGGCGGCGCGAGGCATGCCGTCGAACTCGGCATCTTCGGGTGCCTGCACCAACGTGACGCCGCCTTGTTCCTTGATTCGCGACAACCCCACCGCGCCATCAGAACCGGTGCCCGAAAGCACCAGGCAAAAGGCGCGTTCCTTGTGCACATCCGCCAGGTCCCTGAAGAACAGGTCGATGGCGATGTTCAAGCCAGGGTGTCGATCGGTCGATGTCACCGACAGGTGGCCATCGCTCATCGCCAGGTGGTGCGCGGGCGGGATGACGTAGACGGTGTTCTTCTTGATATCAGTCGTTTCGGTCACCTGCAGCACCGGCATCGCAGTGACATCCTGAATGATCCGGTCGACGATGCTGTGGTGATCCGGTGACAAATGAAGAATCACCACGAAGGCCATGCCGCTGTCATCGGGCATGTGTTGAAAAAATGACTTCACGGCCTGAAGCCCGCCGGCGGAAGCGCCGATGCCTACCACAGGAAAGTCCAGGGTACTGGGGGTCAACTCTCTGCGCTGGGGGGCATCGGGTGCGTGCTTCGTGGAAGACGTCATACATTAAGGCCTTAAATGGCGACCGCAGCAGCCTGCCCACGCCAATTCAAACGGGTTCATGAAAGGGGTAAGGATAATGTGGGTAGCGCCGCATTGCTAAGCCAAACAGCGGCGCTGCTGGCACCAGCATAGATCAGGTTTCGGGGTTGTCTGGCATGGCAGCGAGCGGGCGCACTGGAAAGGTGGGGTTGCGCTGGCTTTTGAAACATTGGGAGATAATGTCGTTTTCGTGATGCCTTGGGTGCAAGTGCGCTATCGATTCTGCGAGATGCTGTAGAAAATCACCGTAGATGCATGATTTAAGGCGCTTTTTTTTTCGCAGCCGACTGCGGGCAGTGTTCGAAAAACACCGTTGCAAACTTGCTTCACTCGGTCGGGATGTATATATTCCCCCCTCTGCTTCACCGCGCTACCGCCCGAATGGCGAAACTGGTAGACGCATGGGACTTAAAATCCCCCGCTCGTAAGGGCGTGCCGGTTCGATTCCGGCTTCGGGCACCATATATTTCAAGGGTTTGCGAGCGGAAGCTAAGCAAGCCCTTGTTCGTTTCTGGTCCGCAATTATTGGATTGGTCCGCAATTCACTTTGTTGGCGAGACTCGTCATTACGACGATCGTATGTCCAAGTTGATCCCTAGCCTACAAAATATCGCCGCTTGATTCGGCTTTGTCCGTACCGGCTTTAGCGTGCAAGTCGCGCATTTGTAACGCGGACTTTTCGACCCCGGCCGCTTCCCTGGCCAAGTCAAATCTCCCCCGTAGCACCGCTACCGACATTGGTGTGCCATCCTCTAACGATCAACCGCGTCGAGCGGACCTTGTGTTCTGACTTCCGGGACATGATTCGATCAATCAAAACCCTTAGCTCGCCAGTGATTTCAATTCGCCGCTTTGCGTTTGTATTGCCCTGCAGCACCCATATCTGACCTTCGCGAACGTCTCGCTCATCCAACAATCGAGTGTCGGTAACCCGCTGGCCAGTCAAATAGGCCTGTTTCCGTTTGCACTGCTGCATCATTGGGGTGTGATCTTGTGCTGGGATTTCGCCGGCAGGGCGGCTGAGATGGCTGGCCAATTCTTGGGCCAATTTATCGGGGAAGGGCTCAGGAATGCGGGCAACCGTTGTGGTTTGGCCCTTGAATTCAAAGGCCGATTCCCCGAATTCACCCGCCTAGACGTCATAATTAAATGTCGCGTCTACCTACGCGGAGCGCTGCGGTCGACCTTTAGCAGACTCAGAGTAAGGGGTGGCCGTTTGCGGACGTCCCAGTGGAACGAAACGAGTGATTTGAACCGATTATGAGGAGATTCACCTTCCTTAAAATGAAGAGCCCCTCCTGTTTCAGCTTTTCGCAGGCCAAGTACCACTACATTTGCATGCCATTGCAACCATACAAATTTCAGCCTGGTCAGTTTTGAAGGAGGGAGGGCACCGATCTCTATAAAGCAGAAACTCTCACCTCTTAAACACCGCCATTTTGATACACCGTCGCACTCCAATATTGGCTGCCGTTACGTTTTTGGCGAGTCCATCCATCTGCCTCCAGTTGTCTGGCGATCATTCGATTCATAAAGCCATGACCGAGCAGCAGAACCGGTCCTTCGCTGGCAAGGGACTGAAGTCGTTGAGCTGCCGTGCGGGCACGCATCCTCGCAATGCCGACGGATTCGACTCTGCGTGAGTAACCACACAACCATAAGACTCGAAGGATAAATGCCCAGGTAAACGGCGATAGCCGTGGCAGTTTCCAGTGACCATAAGGCAGTGGCGCTTCACGGAATAGCGCGTCGACGAAGGCGGGCTTCAGGCCGAGAGCCTGGACGGAAGTCAGCGCACGAGGCGCGTTGCTCGAGACAATCACCGTGGCGATTGCGGCGAGTTGCTTGCTGGCAACCGGGACGGGTTGGTCGGTAATTTCGGATCGGTCGTATTGTTCGATCCAGTCTTTCATATCGAGCGCTGACATTTTGTCGGTTGCGTCCAGCTTTGGCTGGCCGTGACGCATCAGGATTATTTTTCTGCTCACTGTCTGTTTACGTCCTTGTCCTGGTGTTTATCAAACCAACCGTGATCACGGTACCACGCCACGGTGTCGGTGATTGTTTGCTCCAGCGCCCGGAAACTTAGGTCAAGCTCTCGTTCACTCTTGCCGTGGTTGAAACAGGTGCGGTCCTTTTCTCGTACCAACAGGCGCAACGTGGCCATGCTCAGCAGAATGGGCTTGCCGGTAATACGCGCGTAGATCTCTTGCACAACTGCCAAGGTGTACAGAAAGGGCAGCGGCAGTTGTCGAACGGGTGTCTTGACGCCTGCGATACGCCCAAGAACGGGCACCAGCTCTCGCATGGTCATATGCCGACCCGCCGCGAGATAGCACTCGCCTCGCCGTCCATGTCTGGCGGCGGCAATCTGCGCCAATGCCACATCGCGGGCATCGACAACGGAGAAACTACCAGGGATCAGTCCGGGCAATTTACCGCGTACGACATCGTTGACCAACTGTCCCGAGGAGGTCGGGCCAATGTCGGCAGGACCCCACATCCAGCCAGGCAGGACCATGCAGGCATGCATCTCGGGATGGACTTCCAGGAACGACAGGACGATACGGTCGGCGAGGATCTTGCTGCGGTAATAGTCATCCGCATCGGCGTCGGCCCGCAGACAGGTTTCATCAATTGACGTGCCGGGAGCGCCGTCGAGCACGGCAATGGAAGACGTATGGATGAACCGTCGTATACCAGCGCGGTAGGCCTGACCAAGCAGGTTCCGTGTACCGGACACATTAATCTTTTCGAGTTCTTCCCAGTGGCTGCCGCCCTTGTAGTTGTCGCGAAAGAACGCTGCGGTGTGGAACACCGTATCGCAGCCTTGCAGCGACACTGCGAACGCGTCGACATCGGCCATGTCACCCACCACCAGTTCTACACCCGGCAAATGCTTGAACTGTTGTTCACCTTTGGCTCTTGAACGGACCAGGGCTTTGACCACGCAGCCACGAGCGACCAATTCGCGCACCAGGTTGTTGCCCAACAAGCCGGTCGCGCCAGTGACGAATGTGTTATGCATGTGTCAACCCTCACTCTGATCGGCTAACGGCATCAACACCGCACTGTCGAAGAAGGCCTCTTCACGTATGGCCAACCCGTCTCTGAAGGTGAAGTGTGCGGCGTAGTACGCGGCAATGTGGCGTCCATGGGGTGGAATCACCCGGTCCGACAGCACTAATGGTGCAGTGAAGGTGCCGGTCAGGAGGGCAGTCAGTGCCAAACGATCGTCAGTGACGATAAAAGGGCTCAAGGTCACCTTGGCATCGGGGAACGCTTCGATTAATGCGCGCTCTCGCTTGTGCATGGTTTCGCGACCGGTTTGTATCCCCATACCATCGAAGTAGACGAAGTCTTCGGAAACCAGCGCAAGCATCGACTCCAGATCTCGGCGATTAAAGGCGCTGGCGGCGCGTTCCGCATAGTCGTTGGGGCCAGTAGTCATACAGTCCATTCCATTCTTTTCGAGGGGGTGTAGATATACCGTTGACGCCTCTGCCGAAAAACAGCGACTGCTGCATAATGGATTTGCAAATTTGCGGATCAGGGAAGATATGAAGCATGGCTTTGCAAGCAAATTGGGACGATCTTCGCCTGCTGTTGGCAGTCTCGCGACGTGGCAGCTTTCTTCAGGCCGGCCAATTGCTGGGGGTCGCTGCGTCTACTGTGGCGCGACGGCTGACCCAACTTGAAGGCGCACTTGGCGAGCCACTCGTCGAGCGGGGAGTTGAAGGATGCAGGTTGACCCCGCGAGGCCAATCCCTCGTGGACGTTGCCCTGGCTGCAGAAGCGGGCTTGAGGCGTCAAACCGTTACGGGCATGTCCGAGTTACACACAGAGCTGTCTGGCAGTGTCGTGGTCAGTGCAGGAGAGGGGTTCTCGTCTTGCGTGCTGGAGGCCGCGAGTCGCTTCACCACTCTGCATCCGCGATGCTCGGTGGAGTTGCTGGTAACAGCCGACTTTCACAAGATCGTCCGCGGCGTCGCAGACATTGCTGTACGCACGACTCATCTGGGCGAACCGTCGCTGATTTATCGCTCCATAGGCAGGCTCGCTTACGGTGTCTTCGCCGATGCAGGTTATCTGAAGCGGTTTCCAGGGCTGACTCCGGCCACTGCGGTCAATATTGGCTTGCTTCCTCCGCTGGACATGTTGCCGCAAATGCGGGTGGCAAAGGCCGCGGGGTTGGACCGCACGCAGATCACCGTGAGCTCGTTCGCGGTTCAGCTCGAATCGGTGAGGCGAGGTATGGGCGTGGCGGTGCTGCCCCGTATTCTGGCGAAGGATCTGATCGGGTTGTTCCCGGATCTCCAACTTCCAGATATGGAGGTCTATCTGGTGACCCGGCCGCAGGCATTGAAACAGGCTCACATCAAATGTTTTTTTGTCATCCTGGAGCAGGTGCTGCTTGAAGCCCTTTCCATGGAAAGTGTCGAAGGTTACCTCTTGGAGAGCGCTCCGAAATGAGCGCATAAGGCCGCTTGCAGGTTGTACGGTAATGGTGGGAAACAAGCCTTTTCTCCACATTGATTAGAGTGATTTCGAGGCCAAAAAATGGGTCAAAATAGGTGTTATTCGATTCCGGCTTCGGGCACCATGAATATCAAGGGCCTACCGTTTTCGCGGTAGGCCCTTTTTCGTTGGCTACGCTTTTTGCTTCTCCCGACGCCATGTCGTCACACTGCAACCAAAGCGACCCGAGAACCATCTGGAAAAGGCACTCAAGGAAGAAAAGCCCAGAAGAATGGCGACTTCTGAAAGCGGTCGCTCGCGGTTCACGACATAGCGGTTTACCAGATCGACCCGAACGTCATCGACAATGGATGAGTAGGTTTGATTGTGATGGGCGAGGTGGCGATACAGGGTCTTGCGGTCCACGCCAAGCTGCTGGGCCAGTTTTTCGGCTACGCACTCGCCCGTTGGCAATAGCGCGAAGACCAGTTTGCGCACCTTGTCAGGCATCGTCACGTCGGACTGGGCCAGTTTGGCGTCGAGGAATTCCCGGGCATGGCGCGCAATCAATGGGTCATACGACTGGATCGCTGCATCCAAATCGGTGGTGGCCAATACGATGCCGTCGAATTCATGATTGAACCGAACCGATGGTCCAAACACATGCCGGTGCATCGCCAGATTGACTGGCGCCTGGTGCGTGAAACAGACACTGCGAGGCTTCCAGGTGGGGCCAAGCAGTTGTTTCAACGTTCGGAAAATCACGCACGTGACGAGTTCGGTGGCTTGTCTTACCGATCCCCCCATATTGTCCGTGAGTTCCTGCCTGAAAATCGCCACGCCGTTGGCTTCTTCAATGCTCAAGTCCATTGATTCGTTGGTGAGCCCGAGACGACGTGTCAACGATTGCCAGGCTTTGCGCAGCGTCTGCTCCTCGCGCAGGGCAATGGCCAGGGGACCGAGGTTTTCCAGCTGGCGGGTTTGGCCCATGCGCAGGCCAAAGTCTTCGACCTTCGCCGCATACGCTGAGTCTTCCAGCAAGTGCATGACCGATTTCGCCGGGATCATGATGCTTGGGTCCATCAACGCGGCATCGGTGATGCCTGCCTTGCGCAACTGTCGATAGGGGTCGAGTCCGACGGAGATCGCAACGTCGATAAAATTCGTCAGGCTTGAACTTCTAAGCAAACTCGGCATTGGAACTCCATTTTTGCCTCGAGATGTAAAAAAAATACCCCGAAATGTCAAGTCCAACAAAGGCCATTCGCGGATACTTTTTCTACGAGTGGCGCTAAGCACACTGATATTGAGCGCAAACATTCGGCATTTCGTATTCGAGGAGAATCAATTTGGCACACGTTATTCGTATGAATGAAACAGGTGGTCCGGATGTTTTGCGCTGGGAAGAAATGGAGGTTGGCGATCCGGGTCCAGGGCAAGTTCGATTGCGTCATGAAGCGGTGGGCCTGAATTTTGCCGACACCTATTTCCGTTCCGGGTTGTACCCGATGCCGCTTCCCGCCGGCATGGGCGTGGAAGGCGCAGGCGTAGTCCAGGCCGTTGGCGAAGGGGTGAGTAATGTTGCGGTCGGCGATCGTGTCACTTACACCGGCTTCCTTAACACATTGGGCGCCTATAGCACCGAGCGCCTGATACCCGCGGCGCCCTTGATCAAGCTGCCCGACTCCATTTCGTGCGAAACAGCGGCGGGGATGACCATGCGCGGGCTGACGTCGTCCTATCTGATGCGTCGCATCCATGACTTCAAAGCGGGCGACACCATCCTCATGCATGCGGCGGCTGGCGGTGTTGGACTGATTGTGTCGCAGTGGGCCAAGCTACTCGGTGTGACGGTTATCGGCACCGTATCGAGCGAAGCCAAGGCCGAGATTGCGCGGGCCCATGGTTGTGACCATACGATCAACTACAGCCACGAAGACGTGGCCGCGCGGGTCCGTGAATTGACCGATGGCGTTGGCGTCAACGTGGTGATCGATAGCGTGGGGAAAGACACCTTCGACGCCTCTTTGAATTCGGTCAAGCGGCGCGGTCTGGTCGTTTGCCTGGGCTTCGCCTCCGGCCCGGTCTCAGGCTTTGATCCGCAAATCCTTGCCACCAAGGGTTCACCTTTCCTGACCCGCCCGGCGCTGGCTGATTACATCGTCGACCCGGTGGAAAAGGCCGCACTCGCTGCGGAAATCTTCGGTCATGTTGCAGCCGGTCGCATCAACATCCCGATCAACCAGCGTTACGCGCTACAGGACGCGGTGCAGGCCCATCGCGATCTGGAAGCGCGCAAAACCACAGGCTCCTCGATTTTTGTGATCTGAGGAGGTCGCCATGCGAGTTGAACAACTGACCTGTTCCATCGGTGCCGAGCTGATCGATGTCAATGTCGCCGACGCCATCCACGACGATGAAGTGTTCGGGCTTATCCGCGAAGCGTTGATCAAGCATCGGGTGCTGTTTTTGCGTGATCAGGACATTACCCGGGCTGAGCATGCGAGCTTTGCACGCCGCTTTGGCGATCTGGAGGACCACCCGGTAGCGCCGACCGACCCCGAGGCGCCCGGCCTGGTGCAAATCTACAAGCGCCCGGACGTCCCGCTCGATCGCTACGAGAACACTTGGCATACCGATGCGACCTGGCGCCAGGCACCGCCCATGGGGGCCGTACTGCGCTGCGTGGAGTGCCCGCCAGTCGGCGGTGACACGATGTGGGCGAATATGGTGTTGGCCTATGACAACCTGCCGGATCAGGTCAAGGCGCAGATCGGCGACCTGATTGCCAGTCATAGCATCCAGTCGAGTTTCGGCGCGGCGATGCCGCGTGAAAAACGCCATGCGCTGAAGGCCCAGTTTCCGGATGCAGAGCATCCAGTCGTGCGCATTCACCCTGAAACCGGTGAAAAGGTGCTGTTCGTCAATGCCTTTGCGACGCACTTCGTGAATTACCACACCAAGGAACGTGTGCGTTACGGACAGGACTGCAACCAGGCGGGTGGTGACCTGCTGCAATACCTGATCAGCCAGGCGTACATCCCTGAATATCAAGTGCGCTGGCGCTGGAAGAAAAACAGCATGGCCATCTGGGACAACCGCTGCACCCAGCATTACGCCGTGATGGATTACCCGCCGTGCCATCGCCAGATGGACCGCGCCACGATCATCGGTGACCGGCCTTACTGAACGGGCAGACACAGCTTTTTTCCAATCCGATCCAACTAGCTGACAGTGAGATAGAAAATGCAATTTCTAGACGATTCGCTGCACCCGGAAAACCAGGAAAAAGTAGTTATTACCGTCGCCCCGTACGGTCCCGAGTGGATGCCTGAGGACTTCCCGGAAGATATCCCTGTCACCATGGCAGAACACATCGAAAAGGCAGTCGAGTGTTACGAAGCAGGCGCCACTGTGCTGCACCTGCATGTGCGGGAACTGGATGGCAAGGGATCGAAACGCCTGTCCAAATTCAACGAGCTGATCGCCGGTGTGCGCGAGGCTGTGCCGGACATGATCATCCAGGTCGGCGGTTCGATTTCATTCGCCCCGGAAAACGATGGCCAGGCTGCCAAGTGGCTGTCCGATGACACGCGCCACATGCTGGCAGACCTTGATCCGAAACCCGACCAGGTAACGGTAGCGATCAACACCACGCAGATGAACATCATGGAGTTGCTCTATCCCGAATACATCGAGGGCACTTCGCTGGGCAATCCGCTACTCGGCGCAGCCTATAGCGAAATGACAGTGCCCGCAGGGCCTGCCTGGGTGGCAGAGCACCTGCGCCGCCTGCAGGCCTCCGGGATTCAGCCGCACTTCCAGTTAACGGGTATCCACGCGCTGGAAACCCTGCAGCGCCTGGTGCGCAAAGGCCTCTACACCGGTCCTTTGAATTTGACCTGGATCGGGGTAGGTGGAGGATTTGAGGGGCCCAATCCGTTCAACTTCATGAACTTCGTACAGCGTGTCCCGCAAGCTTGCACATTGACCGCCGAGTCTCTGCTCAAGAATGTGCTGCCGTTCAACATGATGGCATTGGCCATGGGTTTGCACCCGCGCTGCGGCAACGAAGACACCATCATTGGTCAACATGGCCAGCGCTTCGGCTCAGTGGATCAGGTCAAGCAAACCGTGCGTGTGGCTAAAGAGTTGGGCCGCGAAATTGCGACCGGCAAAGAGGCGCGCCAAATCTACCGCATCGGCACCTGGTACAAGGATGCAGACGAAACGCTCGCTGCAAACGGCATGCTGCCCAACCGCACTGCGGGCCCGATCGTCCCCTCGGCCCACGGTCGATAGTTCGCCTCAGCGTGAGCACGGGCAGTAAGGCGCCAGCGCCTTCCTGCCCGGTTGTACCGATGCAGCCGTGCGCAATTCCCTTGAGTTGCGTGGATAAAAATAATGGGGGCGATATGCAGGCAGAGAAGTTTTCCATATCGGTTGCGGCGAATCCTGCGCGTGGGATTTCACGCCCGCGAGCCTATTGCTGGCTGGTATTTATCGTTATCTACGCATTGATGCTGTCCGATTACATGTCGCGACAGGCACTCAATGCAGTCTTTCCACAACTGAAGGCCGAGTGGGCCTTGAGCGATGCGCAACTCGGCCTGCTCAGTGGCATCGTGGGGCTTGCGGTTGGCTTGCTGGCTGTTCCGGCCGCGTTGATGGCGGACCGCTGGGGGCGGGTTAAAAGTGTGGTGATCATGGCGCTGTTCTGGAGCCTGAGCACCTTGGCCTGTGGACTGGCAGAGCACTATAACCAGCTGCTGCTGGCCCGACTGTTTGTCGGTATTGGCGAGGCCGGCTACGGCAGCGTGGGGCTCGCAATTATCTTGAGTGTATTCCCGTCTTCCATGCGTGCCACGCTGACCGGGGCCTTTACCTCTGCCGGCATGTTTGGCTCGGTACTGGGCCTGGCCTCAAGCGGCGTGATAGCGAATCACTTTGGCTGGCGCGCCGCGTTGATTGCCATGGCGGCGCTCGGGTTTCTATTGATCCTGTTCTTTGCATTCACCATTACTGAAACACGCCTGGCGCAGCACAGGCCCCTTCAGTTAGTCGAGTCGCCGGTCGAAGGCAAACGTGTTGAAAAAATTCGATTGCGCTCACTTCTCAAGACGTTGTTTGGCGCGCCGACGCTGGTGTTCACCTATGTTGGCAGTGGCCTTCAGCTCTTCACCGCCTACACCATCATTGCCTGGATGCCCAGTTACCTGAACCGCTACTACGATTTACCCGCTGACAAGTCGGCACTGGCGGCGGCAGTGTTACTGATCGCCAGCGGGCTCGGCATGGGTCTGTGCGGCGTGTTCACTGACTGGGTGGGGCGCAAGTCGGACAAAAACAAAACGTTGCCCGCCATTCTCTACTGCCTGGGCTCCTGCCTGCTGCTGATGATCAGCATGCGCTTGCCACCCGGCACCGGACAGTTCGCGGTGATCATCGCGGGCGTTTTCTTTGCGGCTGGCACTTATGGCTCAGCGGGCGCCATCGTCACCGATCTGGTGCACGTCTCTCTTCACGGAACCGCGATCGCTACCCTGGCGCTGGCCGGCAACCTGTTGGGTGCCGCGCCAGGGCCCTACCTGACCGGCCTGCTCGCCGACAGGATCGGCCTGCTCGGCGCGTTGCAGTGGGTCCCGTTAGTCTCGATTGGCTCAGCACTGGCGTTTGCTTTCGCAAGGTCCCATTACCTCCACGACCTGCGCCGCCATGAATCCTCAAGTTGCCATCAATCGCGTTGAAAAAACACTTCTCACATCCCGTAAGGAAATGCAGACGATGAATCACATCCATTCAAAACCGCTCAAGGGTAAAGTCGCCGTCATCACCGGCGCTGGCCGTGGCATTGGCCGCGCCATTGCCCTGGCTTATGCGCAGGCCGGCGCCGCGGTGGTTTGCAGTGCCCGCAGCACGGCGGAAATAGCCGAGACTGTGCGCATGATCATCGAAGCAGACGGCCAGGCTGTCGCCCAGACAGTCGACGTGGGTGACTACGCCGCAGTCGCCGCCCTGTACCAGCGCGCCAGCGATGAATTCGGCGGCGTCGATATCGTGGTCGCCAACGCCGGCATCGCCATCGAGCAACGACGGATCGAGGACAGTGACCCGGCGCAGTGGCGCAAGACCATCGACATCAACCTGACCGGTGCCTACCACACCGCTCATGCCGCCATCCCTTACCTGCGCCGGCGCGGTGCCGGGAAAATCATCATGATCGGTTCTGGCCAGCGCCACCGTGCCACCCCCGGTTTTTCGGCTTACTCCTGCTCCAAGAGCGGCATGTGGATGCTCACCCAGTCGCTCGCGGTGGAGTTGCTGGAATACAACATCAGCGTCAACGAACTGATTCCAGGGCCTGTACAGACCGAGATGACGCGTGATGCGGCGATTCCCCCGGGGGAGTGGTTCAAGACCCCGGAAGACGTGGTGTCGCTGGCCTTGTTCCTGGCAAATATGCCTGATGCAGGACCTACCGCTCAGAGTTACAGCCTTATGCGCCGGGCGATCTGATGGGCAAGACGTCGTCTTGGACCCAGTGACGACTCTAACTTGACCCATGAATGTCGCTTTAACTGAAACTCATCCTGTGAGAAGCGTTAAATGAGTGCAACTGCATTGTTTACCCGGATGGATCAAAGCACCCAGGAAGACTGGGATATTATATCTGCAGAATTTAAAAACTTTGCCAGCGCTTTGCCTGATCGAATCATCGCGCACATGAACTTGCTGTCAGGTGATTTTTCCGGCTTTCCGATTGATCGTCTGGATCACTGCCTGCAAACGGCTACGCGCGCCTATCGTGATGGTCGCGATGAAGAGTATGTGGTGTGCGCGTTACTGCATGACATCGGTGATACGCTGGGCGCCTACAATCATTCCGAAGTGGCGGCGGCCATCCTCAAACCCTTTGTCAGCGAAGAAAATCACTGGATGATCCAGAACCATGGAATTTTCCAGGGTTATAATTTCTTTCACCGCATTGGAATGGATCGCAACATGCGCGACATGTTCAAGGAACAGTCGAACTATGCGCGCACGGCAGAATTTATCGAATTGTACGACAGTCCCGCCTTCGATCCCGAAGGTGAAACTTTACCCTTGAACTTCTTTGAGCCGATGTTACGCCGTGTATTGGCCAAGCCCAGGTTGTCCCTCTATGGGCCCATGTTTGAGCGCTGAAACACCCGCCAACCCCAAAATGTAAAATTATTACCCCAAATCGTCAAAAGCGAATTTGGTTTTCTGCAGATACTTGTCTCACGTCATCCAGATACCGGAGTCATTTATGCAATTGGACGAGCAACTTGAACACGCGCCATTTGAAATGGCGCAGGCTAGCACGCGCAACTTTGCAGGCCGTGTCGTATTGATTACCGGCGCGGGCCGAGGCCTGGGGGGAACCATTGCCCGGCATTTCGCGCGGGCCGGTGCGGATGTTGTCATCTGCGATATCGATATCCCCGCCCTGGAGGAAACCCGCAAGGCTGTTGAAGCGGCGGGTGCCAACTGTTTGGCTCTTCACTGCGACATCTCCTCGAGCAGCCAGGTGGTCGCCATGTTCGCCGACATTGTCCAGCGTTTTGGCACGTTGCACATTCTGGTGAATAACGCGGCGCTGGCGCCCACCGGGGCCGCTGATGCGGTACGACGCAACAAGCATTACGCCTACATCACCACTGCGCAACCGAGGCAATCACTGGGTTTCACCAGTGAAATTACCGACGAGGAGTGGCATCGGTACTGGGATGTCAATGTGCACGGCATGTTCTATTGCACGCGCGAAGCGCTCAAGCTGATGCAGGAGCAACGTTATGGTCGCATCGTGAACCTTGCCTCGATCGCCGGGATGTCGGCAATCAGCGCGCACAGTCCGCACTACAGCGCGTCAAAGGGCGCCGTCATTGCCTTCACCAAATCGGTCGCGGCGGAAGTTGCCGGCGGCAACATCCTGGTCAATGCCTTGGCACCGGGCGGGGTGTCGACTCCCTTCTTTGAAGAGTATCTCGACTCCATCGGCGAGGAAGGCCGGCGCAGGTTCTGGCAAGTCATACCGGCGGGCAGGTTCGGGACAACCGATGAATATGCGTCCGTGGCGACGTTCCTTGCAGGCGATCACTATTTCGTGGGGCAGGTCATCAGTCCCAATGGGGGAGCAGTCCTTTAAACAGTGCGAACTTGCTGTTGAGTACGACACCCCCACTTCAACATCTGGACAACACTATGCGACTGGTAAGATTCGGAGAAAAGGGCAAGGAGAAGCCTGGCCTGCTCGATAGCCAGGACATCATCAGGGACCTGAGCGGTATTCTCAGCGACATCGACGCAAGTACATTCACGCCATCATCCCTGGCGCATCTACAGGATATCGATCCATCGACTCTCCCGGCCGTGGAGGGGAATCCAAGGTTGGGGACGCCACTGCGGGTAACCGGCAAGTTCCTCGCGATCGGGTTGAATTACCGGGATCATGCACAGGAGGCCAATCTGCCGATTCCTTCGGAACCGATAGTGTTCATGAAAGCCAACTCCTGTGTCACGGGCCCCCATGATGAAATCATCCTTCCACCCGATAGTAAAAAAACCGATTGGGAAGTCGAACTCGGCATTGTTATTGGCAGCGAAGGCGCCTACCTCGAAAAAAAGGATGCACTGGCGTATGTAGCGGGCTACGTCCTGGTTAATGATGTTTCGGAAAGAGCCTATCAATTGGAGCGTGGGGGTACCTGGGATAAAGGAAAGAGTTGCGACAGCTTTGGCCCGATTGGCCCATGGTTCATCACCAAAGATGAAATAGGCGACGTACAGAACTTATCCATGTGGCTGGATGTGAATGGCGTTCGCAGGCAAACAGGCAACACGGCGACGATGATTTTTGATGTACCCACCATCGTCGCGTATATCAGCCAGTTCATGCGACTTTACCCTGGCGATATTATCACCACGGGTACGCCGCCAGGCGTTGGAATGGGGATCAAGCCCACACCGGTTTTCCTTGAAGAAAACGACATTGTTACGCTGGGTATTGAAAAACTTGGCCAGCAACGCCAGGCGTGTGTTCGCTACAAAGGTTGAGTTCAATAAAGGCTATTAACAATAGTTCCGGCGGGAAAATGCGTCATCGAAGTATTTGATGTTGTTTGGATAAAAACAAAAATAAACGGAGACAAGTCAATGCATGAACATAGCGTTTGTAGTGCGTGCCTGCGGCGAAGTCAGTTGGCTGTGGCCTGACCTTGAACAAATCTTTCTAAACATTCGCATTGCCCGGATGCCGGGCAGGAGATCTACGCAATGATGTTCGTGAAAAGTTTGATGGCGACTTCCCTGGCAATGGTTTTCACAACAGCGGTACACGCCGCAGTGTCCCCTGAACAGGCGGCCAGGCTGGGCTCCAGCCTGACGCTGGTGGGGGCCGAAAAGGCCGGTAGTGCCGATGGCTCCATTCCGGCCTACAGCGGCGGCCTGACCACCGCACCGGCCAGCTTCAAGGCGGGCGACACGTTTCGTCCGGACCCCTTTGCCAGTGAAAAGCCGGTGCTGGTGATCGACGGCAAGAACCTCGCCCAGTACCAGGGCATGCTCACGGCCACCACGGCGAAGTTGATCGAGCGATTTCCCAGCTACCGCGTCGATGTTTATCCGACCCACCGCACTGTAGTACTGCCGCAGGCAGTCCTGGACAACAGTGTGAAGAACGCGTCCGGGGCCAAGTCCCTTGAAGGCGGGTTGGCCATCGACAACGTCTTGCCGGGCGTGCCGTTCCCGATTCCGCAATCGGGCGCCGAGGCCATGTGGAACTTCCTGCTGCGTTACCAGGGCGTCAATATCAATGCCAAGTACGACTCCTGGAACGTCGATTCGGCCGGTGTGGCCAGCCTGGCGACCACCGCTCAAGCGTTCATCAACTACCCGATCTACGAGAACATGTCGCAGCCCATCACCAGCTCCGACGTGTACTACCAGATGAAACTGTATTACACCGGCCCGGCGCGGCGCGCCGGTGAAGCCATCATGCTCAAGGACGCGACCAACGCCATCGAGATGCCGCGCCGCGCCTGGCAGTACCTGCCTGGCCAGCGCCGGGTGAAGCTGGCCCCGAGCCTGGCCTACGACACGCCTAACCCAGGTACGGCCGGCACCGGCACCTATGACGACGTGTTCGTGTTCAACGGCGCGCTGGATCGCTATAACTGGAAGTTGGTGGGCAAGCAGGAAATGATCGTGCCCTATAACACCTACAAACTGACCTACGCCCAGGATCCGAAGTCGCTGACGACCTCCAACCACCTGGCACCGGATATGGTGCGCTGGGAGAAACACCGCGTCTGGGTGGTGGAGGGCAACCTGAAGTCCGGAGCACGTCACGTGTACCAGAAACGCCGCTTCTATCTGGATGAAGACAGCTGGGTCGCTCTTGCCTCTGACCAGTACGATTCCCGTGGGCAGCTCTACCGTGGTTCCTTCGCCTTCCTGAGCCAGAGTTATGACAAGCAGGTTCCGGACGCCACGCCGTACATGATCTACGACCTGGTCGGCGGTTCCTACAACATCAACGGCGTGGTTGGCCCGTACGGCGGCATCCACTACATCAATGCGCTGTCCAAGGCACAGTGGTCGCCTGAGTCCCTGGCAGGGGCGGGCATTCGCTAGGAATTCATGTGGTGAGAGGACTTGTGTGGTGAGGGTTTTATCCCCTCACCACAGGTTTCTTGTTCGCCTGGACATTTGCTGGCCGGGCTCAAGAATACGGCGTCTGCACACGCAAGGTTATTTGAAGTGCTTCGTCATCGCCTGCTTACCGATTGCGGCTTCAATGTCTCGGTAGGTGCGCTTATCGGTCGCGCAAAGCAGCGACCGTCCATCCCTCAGTTGCATCGAAAAGGTCAGCTCGATTTCATCGTCTGCCAATATCACGCCAGCGACAGCTCCGATCGGTCCGAGAGCCAATGCGCCGGCCAGCCCCAAGCCGACAGCGCTCGATACGTCCCGATAAGAAGATTCATTGACAACCGTGACGTCGAGTATTTCGCACGTGGTGATCTTCAGGCCTGGCCATGGATAGACGGCCGTTTGAATGGTTATGAACCCAGGTTCAAGTTCTGCAGAACCTTCAAGGAAATCCCCCGCCAGGATTTTTATTTTTGCCATGTGGTGTCCTCCCTGTATGAGCTACAAGAAAATTCAACGCTTGGCAGGGTGGTGCGTCAACACGCTCTGGACGAGCAATACCTATTGGCCGACTAGTGGCTTTGGGCGGGCTGGATCGAGTCTCGTGAATGAATGCTTCACTCAATAAGGCCGCGTATTGCAAGCCTCGTCAATGAGGTCGATGAAGTCGTCATGGGATACCGGTTTACCTACATGATAATTAAACCCTGATTGCCTGGTTTTTTTCTGCTCCTCGCTGGTGGCGTAGCCCGAGAGGGCAATGGCAGGCGTGTGTTTCAGGTGGGAAATCTGACGGATGGCCCGGATGAACTGATGGCCATCCATGACCGGCATGCCGATGTCCGAGATGATCACGTCGTAGTTGCTGTCCTTCGCCGCTTTCAGGGCTTGCAGGGGATCGCTGAAGGCTTCGACATGGGCGTCTTCCATTTCCAGCAACATTTGCAGGACTTCCATGACGTCCTTGGAGTCTTCCACCAGCAGCACTTTCTGGCCAACCAGACGCCCCTGTTCGGCGACTGTCGGCTGTTTGTCCGGCTGTTGTGAGGGCCGAGAGAGCGGCAACCGGAGGGTGAAGGTACAGCCACGACCAATGCCTTCGGACTGTACATCTACCGAACCGCCGTGGGCTTCCACCAGTTGCCGCACCAACGACAGGCCAATGCCCAGGCCTTCGCGCTGATGGCTGGCATGCGGGTTGTCCGCCTGGCTGAAGAGATCGAACACTTTGTGCAGATTGTCCTGCTC
>NZ_APIO01000064.1:0-89826 GCF_000408945.1 Pseudomonas sp. G5(2012) | reverse complement strand
GCCGTCCCCTATGCCGATTGTCCGGGATTTGAGCTGTGGTTTCAAAACTCGCACCCAAAGCGCCAAAGCCCCAGGCATTACTGAACTGCTTCAGCCCCGCCAAGCCCAAATGAAAACCAATTCGTCTCGCATTGAACTGCCTGCAACCAATTGCATCAAAGCAGGACAGGCAACCGGACTATTCGTGGGTTCACTGAGGCGGGAGGGTAATGATGGGGAGGCGGGCAATGATCAAGTTCTTTGCGGCTTACCTGTCCATTTGCCTCTTGCTGCAATGGACGATGGTCGAAGCGTCCTCCTGGATAGCCAGCCACGTGCTGCTGCGGTTGATTTTGTAGTGGCCCATCTGCAAGTGACGGCCGTCCCTTGCTACTGCAATTCAGGCGTAATATAGGCAGTGTTATCTCATCTGAAGGAGTCGCATATGATCTCCGACCAAATGAACAGGCAGGCGTCCGATCACAAGGCTGTGTGGGATCAATATTTCTGCGCCGCGTTGATTGCCGAAAGCCATCTAACGGCGCCCGTTGTCGGCGCGGTCACGCATGAAGACCGGCAGAATCTGTTGATTGAAAGGGCCAAGGCGCTCGCGGACAAGATGATTGAATGCAGGAAATAACCTGAGCCCAGCCTTCGCGCTGGGCTCTTCACATCGGCTACATGGCAATCATGGCTGGACGATTCAGGCAACCAGTTCGACTTTACCTGTCGCCAGGCGATAAATGCCCCCCACTATTTTCAGCTGGCCCTTGCTGAGCGCATCAGTCAGCAGGGGCGTGGCTTGCTTGAGGCGTTCGATCGAGTTCTTGATGTTTTGCACGGTCGCGTTTTCCACCAGGTCACCTGGACGACCTTTGACCTGCTCGACAGAGGATTTGAGTGCATCCGTCAGTGCAGGGATCTTCCCGGGGAACACCGTGTGCTCCTTGACGGCTTTAACGCCAGCCTCGATGGCGCCGCAGCGCTCATGGCCCAATACCAGGATCAGCGGTGCGCCGAGCACGGCCACGCCGTATTCGAGGCTTGCAAGGCCTTCGTCGGTGACGAAGTTGCCGGCCAGGCGTACAGCGAAAAGATCGCCCCGAGCGGTATCGAATGCGTATTCCGGGGCGATGCGCGAGTCAGAGCAACTCAGCACCGCCACGAAAGGGTTCTGACCGGAAACCAATGCTTCTCGTTCATCCTTGAAGTCGTGCGTTTCGGAATTACCGCTGACATAGCGTTCGTTGCCCGCCATCAACCTTTTCAGGGCTTCATCCGGGCTGATGACGTTTTTGGGTTTTGGCGGCGCGGTGGTTTTCTCGGCTGCCTGGATTATTCGACTCGGCATTGCGCCGGCCATTAGCAAGGCTCCCACTCCCAATCCAGCAAGGCGAAGGAAGCGACGACGCTCATTGATCTTTGCTGCAGAGGTTGAATCACATGATTCGCACATGATGTTGTGTACTCAGGTCAATTAGGAGGAGTGACTGCTGTCGGGGATTGTGCCTGAAGAGCTTCGGCACTGGAGTCTTGGAGTCTAGTAGGTCTGTAACGTTATATTTTACGCGGCCTCCAGCGGGGGCAGCCGAGTCGTTGGCGGCGAAAAGCAAATGGTCTGTCGGGTGCAAACAGTCGTTTCATGAACTACTACTGACAGGCTGATTCGACTACGTCTCTACAGGAGTTTCCCGATGCTGGCTCACTGGTTGCTTGCAGCGATTCATCTTTTGGCGTTTGCGCTTGGATTCTGGGCTGTCCTGGCGCGTGGCACGGCTTTTCGGCGCCTGGCTGTCGGCGCAGGCGAGGCTCGCGATGTATTGATGGCAGACAACATGTGGGGCATTTCTGCCCTTGTCTTGCTGGTTACCGGCGGCATGCGGGCCTTTGGCGGTTTCGAGAAAGGCACGGATTACTACCTGAGCCAGCCGTTGTTCCATCTCAAGATGACGTTGTTGGTGGTTATCCTGCTACTGGAAATTGCGCCCATGGTGACGTTGATCAAATGGCGGGTTGCGCGGTCGCGTGGCGCGGCTATCGATACCTGGCGTGCAACGCTATTTGCACGAGTCAGTCATATCGAGGCGGTGCTGGTGTTGCTGATGATGGTGGTGGCGAGCGGGATGGCGCGGGGTTTCACATTCGGCTGACAGAAAGTGAAGGGAAAGCGCAGGCGTGTTGCGCTGGAATCTTTAGCCAGCCGTCGTTGCGGGGCGAACGGGCTGGCTACTGACTACGACAGGATTCAGGTTTGTGGCTTTTCCGGGGCGGTCAGGCCGGCCTGAATGCGCTGGTAAATTTCTTCGCGATGCACTGCGACGTCTTTGGGGGCATTGATGCCAATCCGGACTTGCTGGCCGCTTACGCCCAGGATGGTGATCGTAATGTCATCACCAATGTTTATGCTTTCACCGACTTTGCGGGTGAGTATCAGCATGGTCTTCTCCTTGATTGCTTCGTGGGGCACCTGATTCGGACAGTGCAGAGGTCGGTGTTATGTATAGATTAGTGCGAAGTCTCACGGTTTGGGTGCCTCTTTCTGACGCGCAGATACAGCATTAATTCCCAAGGTGTAACTATACAGAGGCCGCCACTATCATTCTCGTTGTTTTGCGCCCATTTTTACGGCACTCGCGAAGTATTCATGAATGCTAAAATCCCCCGCTTTAAGCATTCAGAGGGAAACGCTGTGCGCAAAATGGTCTTGGCAATCGCGGTATTGGCTCTGGCGGGATGCGGTGATGGCAAGCGCGAGGAGGCTCCAAAGCCGCAGCCTGCGGCGGCGGCAACGTCGGCGCAGGTGGCGGGGCCACAGTGGGATCTCGAAGTACGGGGCGAAACGCCCCAGGCCGTCAGCGATCTCAGCGGCTGGCTGATCGAGCACAGCTTCATGTCCAACGTGGTCAGGGAAAATGGCAAGACTCGCATCCTGATGGGGCCTTACAACTCCAGGGCAGAAGCCGATGCCAAGCAGGCGCAGGTAAATGCCGCGCTCATCAAGGCGAAGAAACAGAACATCGAAGTGCTGGTGCTGGAGCGCCCGACGGCTCAGTAAGGGCCCAGCCGGGCGGCTAAAAAAAGGCCTGGGGTGTTCAACCCCCAGGCCTTTTTTTACCGCTGGCGCTCAGCCGCAGGCTTTCATGTCGATCGGGCCGACGAACTCGTTGCCGCGCCCCATGACACACGCCACGCTCTGGTTGCGCTGGCGTTCCCAGGCTTGCACCGGGTAGGTCTTGTCCCACGCCTGGTACAACTGCTGGTCCTGTTTCGACAGGCGCAAACCATATTGCTTGCTCATGTAGAAATAGGTTCGGGCGATCATGCCGCGAATGGACGGGCGGGGCATGACTTTCTTCGCCTTGAAGTCGACCTGGGTCAGGCACGAACCGTATTGGCCGGATTGCTCCGGTAGCCAGCCGAAACTGAAATTGCTACGGTCACCATTAACCTCGCCAATGCTGGGCACCAGGTTGTGCAGGTCGGCTTCGGCTTTCTGGTAGGTCGGGTCGTATCGCGTACAGTTTTTACGCCCGCCCTCCTGCCAGCACTGGCGCTGATGTCCGATTTGCCACGCCGGAACAATGTGTTCCCACTCGATGCGGGCGGCACGCTTGGCGTTTTTGCGTGGCACATACCCGCACGCCGCGAGGTTCACTTTGTTACCGGTGTATTTGCAGCCGCAATAAAACTCGGTGGATTGCGGTGCATACAGCTTCCAGGCGACTTTCTTGGCCTCGCTGAACGTGCGTGGCGCATCAGCCTGGGCCCCCATCGCGAACAACAGGAGCAGCAGGGCAAAACAACGGACACTCATCGACTCAGTCTTCCTTCGGCACTACCCAGAAAATCTGCACACCACCATCGTCGCGGTGGGCGAGGGTGACGTTGTCGTTCTCGTCGATTTCTTCGAGCAGGCGTTCCCATTCATCCACGGGCTCGTCTGGAAGGCGGAAGATCAGGGCTGCCCTGGCTTTTTGAGCGGTTGGGCCGTTGATGATTTTCTGAACGCGCAGGCCCATGCGTACATAGGTGTCTGGTGAGGCGGAGGTGGTGTCCACAGGATTATCCTTATTAAGCTGTACGTGCATACAGTATTTAACTGTAGGCATTTTCGCAACTGCTTAAAATTCAAGAGAATCCTCTGACAGTGTTTTTTGCCGATTGGTGTAGGAGTAAAAGAGTTTTTTTGTCAGGCGGGAGTGATGAGAGATGCCCGACCGGAGTCGGTCGGGCGAGGGGCGAATCAATATTCCCAGAACATCCGCTGCAGCTCTTTGCTGTCATTGGTCTTGGTCAGCGCGACCATCGCCAGGATCCGGGCTTTCTGCGGGTTCAGGTCATGCGCCACCACCCAGTCATATTTGTCGTCAGGCTGTTCGGCGTTACGCAGGACAAAACCACCGGCATTGACGTGGGAAGAGCGGATGATCTGCACGCCGTCCTTGCGCAGGGCTTGCAAGGCAGGCACGACCCGGGAAGAGACCGAGCCATTGCCGGTGCCGGCATGGATGATGGCCTTGGCACCCGACTGGGCCAGTGCCTTGTAGGCGGTGTCGCCGACGTTACCGTAGGAGTAGGCAATTTCGACGTCAGGCAAGCTCTGAATGTTCTTGATGTCGAATTCCGAGTCCATGGTGTGGCGCTTGGACGGAAGGCGGAACCAGTAGGATTTGCCTTCGACCACCATCCCGAGGGGGCCCCAGGCGCTTTTAAACGCTTCGGTCTTGATGTTGATCATTTTGCTGACATCGCGACCCGACTGGATTTCGTCGTTCATGGTCACCAGCACGCCCTTGCCACGCGCGTCCTTGCTGCTGGCCACGGCGACGGCGTTGTACAGGTTCAGCATGCCGTCGGCGGACATTGCGGTACCCGGGCGCATGGAGCCCACGACAATGATGGGCTTGTCGGTTTTTTCCACCAGGTTGAGGAAATAGGCGGTTTCTTCCAGGGTGTCGGTGCCGTGGGTGATCACGATGCCATCGACGTCCTTGCTGTCCGCCAATTCGGCAACACGACGGCCCAGTTGCAACAGGTTGTCGTTGGTGATGCTTTCGGAGGCGATCTGCATGACCTGTTCGCCGCGGACATTGGCCAGTTCGCTGAGCTGCGGTACCGCGGCAATCAATTGCTCGATGCCGACTTTCGCTGCTTGATAGGTGGCGCTGTTGGCGGCGCTGGCGCCTGCACCGGCGATGGTGCCGCCGGTCGCCAGGACCACGACATTCGCCAGTTTCTGTTGGGTTTCGACTTCTTTTGCCTGAAGGGCGGCGGGCACGAGCAGCAAGAGGGCCAATGTGCCCGGAATAAGGTTTTTCAAAGCAGATGTCATTATTTTTCTCTCTTGTAGTGACGGTGCTGATGCAGGTTCATCTAGATGCGCCCCAAACGGATCTGAGCCCGTGGGGTGCTGAAGAAAGAGCACGTCCCGTACCAGTTACAACTGGAATCAAAAAAAATTCCTAACCTATTGATTTGTTAATCAATTTAAACGAGTTGTTGAGCGGCGACCTTCCTGTGTTGTCCGGCTTTCCGACTGTTCGTGGATTTTTCATTCGGCTTTCCGAAAAGGATTTCGCCCCCCATTTAAATATCGGCGTTAAAGAAACCGGCCGGCAGGTCGATGCTTCAGTGAAGAATCATCTACAGGGAGTTCACATGTCGTTGACGGTCGGTTTGCCACATTCAGCGGTTGTTAATATCGGCGGGAAATCAGCGGCTGCCGTCGACACCTTGAGTGACACGGCATCGGTGCAGCAGTCCGGTGAGCCCGTGCAGGATGAAAAGCCTGTCCGAATGGAGCAGGGCGCGCAGGCAGGTGAAAACGCCGAAGGCGCTGGCAGCCAGCAAAGCGTTGCGGCGCAATTGCTGCTCAAGCGCATGCAGGAACTGCAAGAGCAACTGCGTGAGCAACAGCAACAACTGGCGGCTGCCCAGGCCGCGTCTTTTCAGTCTGAAGAGGCCAAGGCCGTGGCCGTGATGGCGCTCCAGTCACAGATTGCTGATACGTTGTCGGCATTGATGCAGGTGGCCGCCAGCCTGGCAAAAGAGTTGACTGGTTCCGGCAGTATGGTCAGCACTACGGCGTGACCTTGTGTGCTGGTGGCTATACGCGCAACCTGCGGACGGGGTATGACGGCCGTTGACAAATTCCGGCAAGATTCGCATAGTCAGGGTTCGCAAACGTTTGCGACATCTCTATATGCCGCCCCGACGTTGCTCACAATAATCATAAGATCGGAGTGAACCCATGAAGCTGCCATTCGCTGGACGTCTTCTTGCTGTCGCAATACTGGCTGGCGCAACCGCCACGCTGCCTGTTTCTTCGGCGTTCGCCCAAACGCCTGAAAAGCCAAAAGTCGCGCTGGTGATGAAGTCCCTGGCCAACGAATTCTTCCTGACCATGGAAGACGGCGCCAAGGCGTATCAGAAAGATCACTCCGACGAGTTCGAGCTCATCTCCAACGGCATCAAGGACGAAACGGATACGGCCAACCAGATCCGCATCGTCGAGCAAATGATCGTGTCGAGGGTCAATGCGCTGGTGATCGCGCCCGCTGATTCCAAGGCCATGGTGCCGGTGATCAAAAAAGCCGTCGACGCCGGCATTACCGTGATCAACATCGACAACCAGCTCGACCCGGCCGTGGTCAAGAGCAAGAACATCAGTGTGCCGTTCGTAGGCCCGGATAACCGAAAGGGCGCGCGCCTGGTGGGTGAGTACCTGGCCAAGAAGCTCAAGGCCGGTGACGAAGTAGGCATCATCGAGGGGGTGTCCACCACCACCAATGCCCAGGCCCGCACCGCAGGCTTCAAGGATGCGATGGAGGCGGCGCAGATCAAGGTCGTGTCCGTGCAATCGGGCGACTGGGAAATCAACAAGGGCAACCAGGTGGCGTCCTCGATGCTCAGCGAATACCCGAACATCAAGGCCCTGCTCGCCGGCAACGACAGCATGGCGGTGGGCGTGGTGTCTGCCGTGCGTGCCGCGGGCAAGGCTGGCCAGGTCCAGGTGGTCGGTTACGACAACATCAATGCCATCAAGCCGATGCTCAAGGATGGCCGCGTCCTGGCCACCGCCGATCAGTTTGCCGCCAAGCAGGCGGTGTTCGGCATCGAGACCGCGTTGAAGATCATCAAGGGCGAGAAAGTCGACAGCGGCGCCAACGGCGTGATCGAAACTCCGGTAGAGCTGGTTACACAGTAAATTTCCGGCGACGCAATGGCGCTCGCCATCCCTGCGAGCGCATGGAGAGTCTTATGTCTGTTAGCGCCCCGCACGCTGTCCTCTCGGTCAGCGACATTGGCAAGACTTACGCGCAGCCGGTCCTGGCCGGCATCAACCTCACGCTCATGCGCGGCGAGGTGCTGGCACTGACCGGTGAGAATGGCGCCGGCAAAAGTACGCTGTCGAAGATTATCGGCGGGCTGGTCACGCCGACTACTGGCCAGATGCAGTTTCAGGGGCGCGATTACCGCCCGGGCAGCCGCACCCAGGCCGAAGAGCTGGGGATCCGCATGGTCATGCAGGAGCTCAATCTGTTGCCGACCCTGTCGGTGGCGGAAAACCTGTTTCTGCACAAGCTGCCCAGCACTGCTGGCTGGATCAATCGCAAGCAACTGCGCCTGGCTGCGATCGAGGCCATGGCTCAGGTCGGGCTCGACGCTATCGACCCGGACACCCCGGTGGGCGAGCTGGGCATTGGTCATCAGCAGATGGTCGAGATCGCGCGCAACCTGATCGGTGATTGCCACGTGCTGATCCTCGATGAGCCGACCGCGATGCTCACCGCCCGTGAAGTCGAAATGCTCTTCGAGCAGATCACGCGCCTGCAGGCCCGTGGCGTGTCGATCATCTATATCTCCCATCGCCTCGAAGAGCTTGCGCGGGTGGCCCAGCGCATTGCGGTCCTGCGTGACGGCCACCTGGTGTGTGTCGAGCCGATGGCCAACTACAACAGTGAGCAACTGGTCACGCTGATGGTCGGGCGCGAACTGGGCGAACACATCGACATGGGGCCGCGTGACATCGGCGCTGCGGCTTTGACGGTCAAGGGCCTGAGTCGTGCCGACAAGGTGCGTGACGTGTCCTTCGAGGTGCGGGCTGGCGAGATCTTCGGCATTTCCGGATTGATCGGGGCAGGGCGCACCGAGTTGCTGCGCTTGATTTTCGGGGCTGATACCGCGGACAGCGGCACGGTGGCGCTAGGCTCACCCGCCCGAGTCGTGAGTATCCGCTCGCCGGTGGACGCGGTCGGGCATGGCATTGCCCTGATCACCGAAGACCGCAAGGGCGAGGGCCTGCTGCTGACGCAATCGATCGGCGCGAACATTGCGCTGGGTAACATGCCGGTTATTTCCAGCGGTGGCCTGGTCAATCCTGGCGCTGAAGCGGGGCTGGCCCAACGGCAGATCGACGCCATGCGCATTCGCAGTTCCGGACCGGCGCAGTTGGTGTCCGAGTTGTCCGGTGGCAACCAGCAGAAGGTAGTCATCGGTCGCTGGCTGGAGCGTGATTGCTCGGTGCTGCTGTTTGACGAGCCGACCCGGGGCATCGATGTCGGCGCCAAGTTCGACATTTATGCGCTGCTCGGTGAGTTGACCCGTCAAGGCAAGGCGTTGGTGGTGGTGTCCAGCGACCTGCGCGAATTGATGTTGATCTGCGACCGCATCGGCGTGCTCTCGGCGGGGCGTCTGATCGACACCTTCGAGCGCGACAGCTGGACCCAGGATGATTTGCTTGCCGCCGCGTTCGCCGGCTACCAAAAACGTGATGCGCTGCTCAACGAAGCGGCGCCTAGGGATCTTCAATGAAAACCGTATCTTCGGCCGGCCCACGCAGCGGCAATTTCTATGGGCTGGGCACTTACCTGGGGCTGGCCGGCGCCTTGCTGGCCATGGTCGTGCTGTTCTCGGTCCTGAGCAGCCATTTCCTCTCCTACAACACTTTCAGCACCCTGGCCAACCAGATTCCGGACTTGATGGTCCTGGCGGTCGGTATGACCTTCGTGCTGATCATCGGCGGTATCGACCTGTCGGTGGGTTCGGTGCTGGCGCTGGCCGCGTCGACGGTCAGCGTGGCGATTCTCGGTTGGGGCTGGAGCGTGCTGCCAGCGGCTTTGCTCGGGATGGCGGCTGCCGCGCTGGCGGGGACCGTCACCGGTTCGATCACCGTGGCCTGGCGCATTCCCTCGTTCATCGTGTCCCTGGGTGTGCTGGAAATGGCCCGCGGCGTGGCGTACCAGATGACCGGTTCGCGCACGGCCTACATCGGCGACGCCTTTGCCTGGCTGTCCAATCCGATCGCCTTCGGAATTTCGCCCTCGTTCATCATCGCCTTGCTGATCATTTTCATCGCCCAGGCCGTGTTGACCCGTACCGTATTCGGGCGCTACCTGATCGGCATCGGCACCAACGAAGAGGCGGTGCGCCTGGCGGGGATCAACCCCAAGCCCTACAAGATCCTGGTGTTCAGCCTGATGGGGTTGCTGGCCGGTATTGCCGCGCTGTTCCAGATTTCTCGCCTGGAAGCGGCGGACCCCAATGCCGGCTCCGGGTTGGAGTTGCAAGTGATCGCTGCCGTGGTGATTGGCGGCACCAGTCTGATGGGTGGGCGCGGCTCGGTCATCAGCACCTTCTTCGGCGTGCTGATCATTTCGGTATTGGCGGCCGGCCTGGCGCAGATCGGCGCCACCGAGCCGACCAAACGCATCATCACTGGCGCCGTGATCGTGGTGGCGGTAGTGCTGGATACTTATCGCAGTCAGCGCGCAAGCCGGCGGACCTGAGTCATGGCAACGATCAAGGATGTAGCAGCACTGGCGGGGATTTCCTACACCACGGTTTCCCATGTGGTGAACAAGACCCGGCCGGTGAGTGAAGAAGTACGGGTCAAGGTCGAGGCCGCAATCAAGACCCTCGATTATGTGCCCAGCGCCGTCGCCCGGTCCCTCAAGGCCAAGACCACGGCAACCATCGGCCTGCTGGTGCCCAACAGCCTCAACCCGTATTTCGCCGAGCTGGCGAGGGGTATCGAGGACTACTGTGAGCGTAATGGCTACTGTGTGATCCTGTGCAATTCGGACGATAACCCGGACAAGCAGCGTAGTTACCTGCGAGTATTGCTGGAGAAACGCATCGACGGCCTGATCGTCGCCTCGGCCGGTGGTGACGGCGGGTTGGCCCAGGGCCTGGCGGCCGTGCGCACGCCGATGGTGATCGTCGACCGAGGGCTCGAAGGCGTCGACGCGGACCTTGTGCGCATCGATCACGAGTACGGCGCCTACCTGGCCACGCGGCATCTGCTGGAGTTGGGGCATCGGGATATCGCCACCATCAGCGGCCCTGCAACCACCAGCGTGGCGCAGATGCGCTTGGCCGGCTTTTGCCGGGCCCTTGAAGAGGCGGGTATCCGTGTTGCGCGCGGGCGCATGCTCGAAAGCGATTTCACCAGCACCGGTGGCTACAGCGCCGCCGCTGTGCTTCTGGAAAACAATCCGCCCAGCGCGATCTTTGCCGCCAACGACATGATCGGTATCGGTGTGCTGCGTGCCGCCGCCGAGCGCAATATCCGCGTGCCGACGGACCTTTCCGTCATCGGCTTCGACGACATCCAGATGAGCCGCTATGTCTATCCGGCACTGACCACCGTGGGCCAGTCGATCCTGCAACTGGGCGAAATGGCGGCCGGGGTGCTGCTGCGCCGGATTGCCAAGCCGGACCTGGCAACCCAACAACGCATCGTGACCCCCAGCATCGTCTTGCGCGAATCGACCGCGCCGTTGGCCGGGGTGTTCGCACAGTATCGTTAAATGAAAAGCATCGCTAAATCCCGAGCAGCGCTGGAACAGTCTTGATGAGTAGTAATGTATGTCAGCAAAAGTAGTGGTAGTCGGCAGCTTGAACATGGACCTGGTGACTCGGGCGTCGCGCTTGCCCCGTGGTGGAGAAACACTGATCGGCCAGTCGTTTGCGACGGTCTGTGGCGGCAAGGGGGCGAACCAGGCCGTGGCGGCTGCGCGCCTCGGTGCGCAGGTGTCGATGGTGGGCTGCGTGGGCACCGATGCCTACGGCCAGGTATTGCGACAGGCGTTGCTGGACGAGGGCATCGATTGTCGGGCGGTCAGCGCCGTGGAAGGTACCAGTGGCGTGGCCTTGATCGTGGTCGACGACAACAGCCAGAACGCCATCGTGATTGTCGCCGGGGCCAACGGCGCGCTGACGCCAGCGGTGCTCGGCTGTTTCGATGCGGCGCTGCAGGAGGCGGATGTGATCATCTGTCAGCTGGAAATACCGGACGCAACGGTTGGCCATGCGCTCAAGCGCGGTCGTGAGCTGGGCAAGACCGTTATCCTCAACCCTGCGCCGGCCAGTCGACCGCTGCCGCAGGAGTGGTATGCGTCCATCGACTACCTGATTCCCAACGAGAGTGAAGCAGCAGCGCTCAGCGGCTTGCCGGTGGACTCTCTGCAAACGGCGCAGATCGCGGCTACTCGACTGATCGACATGGGCGCCGGCAAGGTCATCATCACCCTCGGCGCCCAGGGGTCGTTGTTTGCCGATGGCAAAGGCTTCGAACATTTCCCGGCGCCGAGCGTGAAGGCGCTCGACACCACGGCGGCCGGCGATACCTTCGTTGGTGGCTTCGCCGCGGCGTTGGTGGCCGGGATGAGCGAAGCGCAAGCGATACGTTTCGGCCAGGTCGCCGCCGCATTGTCGGTCACCCGGGCTGGCGCGCAACCCTCGATTCCCACCCTGGCCGATGTGCAGGCGTTTAAAACACCATGAAAAAGACCCCTCTACTCAATGTCGCGCTGTCGCGGCTTATAGCTTCCCTGGGCCATGGCGACAAGGTGGTGATCGGCGATGCGGGTCTGCCCGTACCGCCAGGCGTCGAACTGATCGACCTGGCCTTGACCCAGGGCATTCCGGATTTCGTCACTACCCTGAAAGTCGTGCTCAGCGAAATGCAGGTCGAAAGCCATGTGCTGGCGCAAGAAATCCTCGAGAAACGGCCGTCGGCACTGGCGACCCTGGACGCACTGGAGGTCGAGGGTGCGCTGGGACGGCGCGAACTGCTCAGCCATGAGCGATTCAAGGCTCTCACTCAACAGGCGCGGGCGATTGTGCGCACCGGAGAATGCCAGCCTTACTGCAATATCGTGCTGGTGGCCGGGGTAACGTTCTGATGAGTAACACCACCGGCTCCCAGTCGGCACAACCGATCGACTTGATTATCGATACCGATCCCGGTGCCGACGACGTGATTGCCTTGCTGTTTGCCCTGGCGTCGCCGCAAGAGCTGAACGTGCGCGCATTGACCACCGTCGCCGGCAACGTACGCCTGGACAAAACCTCGCGCAATGCACGGCTTGCCCTCGAGTGGGCCGGGTGTGAGCACGTGCCGGTGTATGCCGGGGCATCCAAGCCGCTGGTGCGCAAGCCTGTCTATGCCGAGCACGTCCACGGCGAGGAAGGTTTGCCGGGTGTTGCGGTCCATGAGCCGAAGAGGGGGCTGGCCGAGGGCAATGCGATCGACTTCCTGATCGACACGTTACTGACCGCCAGGCCCCATAGCATGACCATCGCCATGCTGGGGCCGCAGACCAACCTTGCCCTGGCGCTGCTGCGCGAGCCGCAGATTGTCCAGGGCATCAAGCAGGTGGTGGTCATGGGCGGTGCGCACTTCAACGGCGGTAACATCTCGCCGGTGGCCGAATTCAACCTGTTTGCCGATCCGCACGCGGCCGAGGTGGTGCTCAAGAGTGGCGCAGACCTGGTCTACCTGCCGCTGGACGTGACCCACAAGATTCTTACCAGTGAAGCGCGCCTCGAGCAGATAGCGGCGTTGAACAACAAGGCCGGCAAGCTGGTGGGCGATATCCTGCAAGCGTGTATTGGCGGTGATATGGCGCGCTATGGCATTCCCGGTGGCCCGGTGCATGACGCCACGGTCATCGCCTACCTGCTTAAGCCGGCGCTGTTCAGTGGCCGTTCGGTCAACGTGGTGGCCGACAGCCGCGAAGGTCCGACGTTTGGCCAGACCATCGTCGACTGGTATGACAGTCTCAACGCGCCGAAGAACGCCTTCTGGGTTGACAGCGGTGACGCCCAAGGCTTCTTCGATCTGTTGACCGAGCGCCTGGCGCGCCTGTAGGAGCGAGCATGCTCGCGATGAACGTCCAGACAACGCGCTCATCCAGGCAGCCAACGTTATCGTTGACGACCATCGCGAGCATGCTCGCTCCTACAGGGTAGCGAGTGCATCCGCGAAAACGCCCAAAGGCTTTCTCTCACTGCGAATGCCCGGTGCGCGAGTGTTTTTCGAAGATCTGGTCGATGAAAGAGCGTGCCGCTTCGGTGCCCAGATCCTTGACCAGCAGGTCGATGCCGATAATGGCCAGCTCTTCCGGGCTACCCGGGCTGTAGGAAATATGGCCGTCTGGCCATTTGATCTTGATGTCGGCTTCGATGCTCACGGTGGTCATGACAGGGCTCGGGAGTCAGGGGGAATGGTGAGTGTCGAGTTAATCACTTTGCGATGCTTTTGGCACTGCGACTTAGGCATGGGCGCAGGGCTATGCGACACTTGGTCTTTGATGGCTAATCCAGGATTGTGCTGTGCAGATCGATTTGAACACTCCCGATGGCTTGACCCTCGAAGCGGTGCGCCAGATGTTAGCCGCAGCCAGCGACGATGAGCACACGCAATTGCGCGTGACCAAGGGCGGCATCGCCTATATTTCTTCGGGTGTCGTGGGTGGCAGCGATATCGACGGCTTGCTGTTTCGCCTGGAAACCTGGGCGAAAGGGTCTGGCTATGTCGGGCGGGTGGCGGCCAGTGACGAAGTCTGGGTCATGCAAATCTACAATGCGTTGAAGGATAACTGGCCAAAACCGGCCTTTGACTACATTGACGTTTATTGAGTGCCGTTCATATTCAGTCACGATTGAATGATGAAGGGCAGGGCGTTGCTCAGGCAAACTTGCCGTTTGTCCGTTGTGAAGGGCGGGGTGCCTGGCTCCCCGTGAAACCAAACGCCGAAATGGCGGTCGCAAGAATTCAGCTAAATCATCGAATAAGGAGGCGTCATGCCTTGGAAGCTCGCGTCATTGGGTACTGTGCTGGCTGCTGCCATGCTGGTCGGTTGCAGCACGGGAACCACCGAGCCGACTGACCCGGCCACTACCACTGAGTCTGGTCATAGCCGCTGCGAGGCCAAGGCGGCCGAATTCGCCATCGGTAAGCAGGCGTCGCCCCAGTTGCTGGAGCAGGCGCGCACCCGTGCAGGCGCGCAGAATGCGCGATTCCTGCAGCCAAACGACATGGTGACGCTGGAGTACCGCTCGGACCGCCTGAACCTCAACACCGATGCCAATCGTGTCGTCACCCGCGTCAACTGCGGCTGATCGAACACGCTTTATAGCGCCCACAAAAAACCCCGTCACATGGACGGGGTTTTTTTAGTGCGCCTGGAAATTACTCTGGGCGAACTTGAGCAGCTTGCATACCCTTTTGGCCTTTCTCAGCCACGAAGGAAACAGTCTGGCCTTCTTTCAGGCTTTTGAAACCGTCGCTTTCGATAGCTTTGAAGTGTACGAACAGGTCGTCACCGCCACCTTGAGGAGTGATGAAGCCGAAGCCTTTTTCATCGTTGAACCATTTAACGGTGCCGGTTTGGCGATTAGACATGGTGTATCTCCAAGAAACATATATTTTCAGTAGTACTGTGCTGCTCAGGCCAACTGGGCACACCCGAGTATCATAGTCGAAATGTTCGCTTTGGGAGCCCCCCACAGCGGTTGTTTGCCCTACAGTCGCACATTCTTTGTTCGCTGATTGGGCTGAAAGCCCCGTATTTAAAGGCTTTTAGCCCAAAGTAAAGGTGAGAAAAAAACCTGTAAAACCTGCACAATTTGTAGGAAAAAGCGTTTCCCCGAGGGTTTTCACCGGCAGAAAACGCTTTTACAGCACGTTTTCAGGCTTATTTTTTCGCCGCAGGGGCGGCCTTGCACTTGGCTATCTTGCCCAAGGCCTCTTGTTTCAGTGTGTCGCTGGCCTGGTTGTCCATCAGTGCCTGCAGGTCCTTGGCCGGGTACGACTTGATAGCGTCGGCGCCGCAGGCGCAGTGGGATTTTGCCGCTGCGGCGCCGATCTGTGGCGTGGCGGCCTGGGTGCACTGGGCCATGTACTTCTCGCGCTCACCCTTCGGCCAGTCGGCGTGGGCGGCCAGCGGAAGCAGCAGGACGATGGGTGCGACTACAGCGAATAAACGATTCAGACGCATGCCGGGATGCTCCTTATGGGGGAATGTCTTGTTATCTGAGGGGTAAAACGCGGTTCAAGTTCAGCACTCTGGCACAAAAACCGCAGTTTCGCCTCGACGCAAGGCCTCGACGCCGCCATGACCGTTCATCTGTGCTAGCATGCCTCGCTCGGGCGTTCGCAGGCGCCGGTCGACCTTCAGTCCCGGCCGCGGCAGATGCCCGAATAACCCTGATTTGAATCCCAGTCACTCTGGTTCGATTTTCCGGTTGGCCGCAAGGCTCCTGCCGCTGTAAGGCAGGCGTTCGTCATTGAATGGCCTGGATCGGATCTTGTACTGGCTCATCCCAACCCACGTGACCTTTGGTAGGGGTCACCACTAGGAGAGGAGGCGCCATGCCAACTATTACTCTTCCCGACGGCAGTCAACGTTCATTCGATCACCCGGTTTCCGTAGCCGAGGTCGCCGCATCCATTGGTGCCGGCCTGGCCAAGGCCACGGTAGCGGGCAAGGTCGATGGCAAGCTGGTCGACGCCAGCGACATCATCAGCAGCGACGCCACGCTGCAAATCATCACGCCAAAGGATGAAGAGGGGCTGGAGATCATTCGCCACTCTTGCGCCCACCTGGTCGGTCATGCGGTCAAGCAACTGTACCCGACGGCCAAGATGGTCATTGGTCCGGTTATCGACGAAGGCTTCTATTACGACATTGCCTTCGAGCGTCCTTTCACCCCGGACGACCTGGCCGCCATCGAACAGCGCATGCAGCAGCTGATCGAAAAAGATTACGACGTGATCAAGAAAGTCACTCCGCGCGCCGAAGTGATCGAAGTGTTCAAGGCTCGCGGCGAAGACTACAAGCTGCGCCTGGTCGAGGACATGCCGAACGAGCAGGCCATGGGCCTGTACTATCACGAAGAATACGTCGACATGTGCCGCGGTCCGCACGTGCCGAACACGCGTTTCCTGAAATCCTTCAAACTGACCAAGTTGTCCGGCGCCTACTGGCGTGGCGATGCCAAGAACGAGCAATTGCAGCGCGTCTACGGCACCGCGTGGGCCGACAAGAAGCAGTTGGCCGCCTACATCCAGCGCATCGAAGAAGCTGAAAAGCGCGATCACCGCAAGATCGGCAAGCGCCTGGGCCTGTTCCACACCCAGGAAGAGTCGCCGGGCATGGTGTTCTGGCACCCGAACGGCTGGACCTTGTACCAGGTGCTCGAGCAGTACATGCGCAAGGTGCAGCGCGACAACGGCTACCTGGAGATCAAGACGCCCCAGGTCGTTGACCGCAGCCTGTGGGAGAAATCCGGGCACTGGGCCAACTACGCCGACAACATGTTCACCACCCAGTCGGAAAACCGCGACTACGCCATCAAGCCGATGAACTGCCCTTGCCACGTGCAAGTGTTCAACCAGGGCCTGAAAAGCTACCGCGAGCTGCCGATGCGCCTGGCCGAATTCGGTGCCTGCCACCGTAACGAGCCATCGGGTGCGCTGCACGGCATCATGCGCGTGCGCGCATTCACCCAGGACGACGCCCACATCTTCTGCACCGAAGAGCAGATGCAGGCTGAATCCGCTGCGTTCATCAAGCTGACCATGGATGTCTACGCCGATTTCGGCTTTAAAGATGTCGAGATGAAGCTGTCCACTCGTCCGGAAAAACGCGTGGGTTCCGACGAGCTGTGGGATCGCGCCGAAGCGGCCTTGGCTGCAGCCCTTGATAGTGCTGGCCTGCCGTATGATCTGCAGCCGGGTGAGGGAGCGTTCTACGGTCCGAAGATCGAATTCTCGCTAAAAGATTGCCTTGGCCGTGTCTGGCAGTGTGGTACTCTGCAGCTCGATTTTAACCTGCCTGTGCGTCTGGGTGCCGAATTCGTCTCCGAAGACAACAGCCGCAAGCATCCGGTGATGTTGCATCGGGCGATCCTGGGCTCGTTCGAACGTTTCGTTGGAATCCTGATCGAGCACTACGAGGGAGCATTCCCTGCGTGGCTTGCTCCGACCCAGGCAGTGATCATGAATATCACTGATAAGCAGGCAGATTTTGCCGCTGAAGTGGAAAAAACTCTCAACGAAAGCGGGTTTCGTGCCAAGTCTGACTTGAGAAATGAAAAGATCGGCTTTAAAATCCGCGAGCATACCTTGCTCAAGGTTCCCTATCTCTTGGTTATCGGAGATCGGGAAGTCGAGATGCAGACTGTCGCTGTGCGTACTCGTGAAGGTGCTGACCTGGGCTCTATGCCCGTCGCCCAGTTCGCTGAGTTCCTCGCGCAAGCGGTTTCCCGGCGTGGTCGCCAAGATTCGGAGTAATTATTATTAAGCGTGAAATGAGACAAGATAAACGAACTGCACCGAAAGCCCCGATCAACGAGAATATCTCGGCACGCGAGGTTCGGTTAATTGGGGCTGAAGGTGAACAGCTCGGGATTGTGTCAATTGAAGACGCGCTTCTTAAGGCTGAAGAGGCCAAGCTGGATCTGGTGGAGATTTCCGCCGATGCAGTACCACCTGTTTGCAAACTGATGGACTACGGCAAATCGATCTTCGAGAAGAAGAAGCAGATTGCTGCGGCCAAGAAAAACCAGAAGCAGATTCAGGTTAAAGAAATCAAGTTTCGTCCAGGGACGGAGGAAGGGGATTACCAGGTAAAACTGCGCAACCTGGTACGTTTCCTGAGTGATGGGGACAGGGCCAAGGTATCCTTGCGATTCCGCGGCCGTGAGATGGCCCACCAGGAGCTGGGGATGGAACTGCTCAAGCGAGTTGAAGGTGACTTGCTGGAGTACGGTTCGGTCGAACAGCATCCTAAGATGGAAGGACGCCAGCTGATCATGGTCATCGCCCCGAAAAAGAAGAAGTAATCAACAGGGCACGGCAGGCCTTCTGATTATGTTTATCAACTGAATGCGGAGTATCCGAACATGCCAAAAATGAAGACCAAAAGTGGTGCTGCTAAGCGGTTTCTGAAAACTGCTAACGGTATCAAGCACAAGCACGCTTTCAAGAGCCACATCCTGACCAAAATGTCGACCAAGCGTAAGCGTCAACTGCGCGGTAGCAGCTTGCTGCATCCGTCTGACGTGGCAAAAGTCGAGCGCATGCTGCGCCTTCGTTAATTTTAGTCAAGAATAGAGGAAGTAACTCATGGCTCGTGTAAAGCGTGGCGTCATTGCCCGTAAGCGTCACAAAAAAATTCTGAAACTTGCTAAAGGCTACTACGGCGCACGCTCCCGCGTATTCCGTGTTGCCAAGCAAGCGGTAATCAAGGCAGGCCAATACGCCTACCGTGACCGTCGTCAGAAAAAACGTCAGTTCCGCGCTCTGTGGATCGCTCGTATCAACGCTGGTGCTCGTATCAACGGTCTGTCCTACAGCCGTTTCATCGCCGGCCTGAAAAAAGCGTCCATCGAGATCGACCGTAAGGTTCTGGCTGATCTGGCAGTGAACGAAAAAGCGGCGTTTGCTGCGATTGTCGAGAAAGCTAAAGCCACCTTGGCTTAAGTACCCCCGACAGTCACCGGGCCTCACCTCTGTGGGGCCAGGTGTTAAACGTCATAAATAGGGGAAGAGCCTTCAAGCTCTTCCCCTATTTTGTATCTGGAGTCTGTACATGGAAAACCTGGATGCGCTCGTCTCTCAAGCACTAGAGGCTGTGCAAAGCGCTGAAGATATCAATGCCCTGGAGCAAATCCGGGTTCACTACCTTGGCAAGAAGGGCGAGTTGACTCAGGTGATGAAGACCCTGGGGAATTTGCCGGCAGAAGAGCGTCCGCAAGTCGGCGCCCTGATCAACGTTGCCAAGGAGCGTGTCACAGAGGTCCTCAATGCCCGCAAGGCACTGTTTGAAGAGGCCGACATGGCCGCCAAACTGTCTGCCGAGTCCATTGACGTGACCCTGCCTGGCCGTGGCCAGGCCTCGGGTGGTCTGCATCCGGTTACTCGCACTCTGGAACGTATCGAACAGTTCTTCACCCATATTGGCTACGGCATTGCCGAGGGCCCTGAGGTCGAAGACGACTACCACAACTTCGAAGCGCTCAACATCCCTGGCCATCACCCGGCCCGGTCGATGCATGACACCTTCTATTTCAATGCCAACATGTTGCTGCGCACCCATACCTCGCCGGTACAGGTCCGCACCATGGAGTCGAAACAGCCACCGATCCGCATCGTCTGCCCAGGCCGTGTGTACCGTAGCGACTCGGATATCACCCACTCGCCGATGTTCCACCAGGTCGAAGGCCTGCTGGTCGATCGCGACATCAATTTCGCCGACCTCAAAGGCACCATCGAAGAATTCCTGCGGGTGTTCTTCGAGAAAGAACTGGCCGTGCGTTTCCGTCCTTCCTACTTCCCGTTCACCGAGCCGTCGGCCGAAGTCGACATGGAATGCGTGATGTGCAGCGGTAAAGGTTGCCGCGTCTGCAAGCAGACCGGCTGGCTGGAAGTGATGGGCTGCGGCATGGTTCACCCGAACGTGCTGCGCATGTCCGGGATCGACCCGGAAGAGTTTTCGGGCTTCGCCTTCGGCATGGGCGTCGAGCGTCTGGCCATGCTGCGTTACGGCGTGAACGACTTGCGTCTGTTCTTCGACAACGACTTGCGGTTCCTCGCGCAATTTCGCTAGTCGTAACGAATTCTTAGGAGAGCAGGATGAAATTCAGTGAACAATGGCTGCGTGGCTGGGTAAGCCCGCAGGTAAGTCGCGACGAGCTGGTTGCCCGTCTGTCGATGGCCGGTCTTGAGGTCGATAGCGTGACGCCGGCCGCCGGCGAATTCACCGGTGTGATCGTTGGCGAGGTGCTGAGCACCGAGCAGCACCCGGACGCCGACAAGCTGCGCGTTTGCCAGGTCAGCAATGGCTCGCAGACCTTCCAGGTGGTTTGCGGCGCGCCAAACGTGCGCCCGGGCCTGAAGATCCCGTTCGCCACCCTCGGTGCCGAACTGCCGGGCGACTTCAAAATCAAGAAAGCCAAGCTGCGTGGCGTCGAATCCAACGGCATGCTGTGCTCGCAAGCCGAGCTGCAAGTGGGCGAGGGCAACGACGGCCTGATGGAACTGCCGGCCGATGCGCCGGTAGGCCAGGACATTCGTGAATACCTGGGCCTGGACGATGCCAGCATCGAAGTCGACCTGACGCCGAACCGTGGTGACTGCCTGTCCCTGGCCGGCCTGGCCCGCGAAGTCGGCGCGCTGTATGCCGCGCCGGTCACTCGTCCGGTAGTCGCCACTGTCGCGGCTGTGCACGATGAAGTGCGTTCGGTGGAAGTGCTGGCCCCTGCCGCCTGCCCGCGTTACCTGGGTCGCGTGATCCGTAACGTCGACCTGTCCAAGGCAACTCCGCTATGGATGGTCGAGCGCCTGCGCCGTGCCGACGTGCGCAGCATCGACGCCGCCGTCGATATCACCAACTACGTGATGCTGGAGCTGGGTCAACCGCTGCACGCCTTCGATCTCGCCGAAATCAATGGCGGCATCCGCGTGCGCATGGCCGAGGAAGGCGAGAAACTGGTTCTGCTCGACGGCCAGGAAGTCAGCCTGCGTAGCGATACGCTGGTGATCGCCGACCATACCCGTGCCCTGGCAATCGCCGGCGTCATGGGTGGCGAGCACAGTGGCGTGAACACCGCGACCACTCGCGATATCTTCCTGGAAAGCGCGTTCTTCGATCAGATCGCTGTCGCTGGCAAGGCCCGTTCCTATGGCCTGCACACCGACGCATCGCACCGTTACGAACGCGGTGTGGACTGGCAGCTTGCCCGTGAAGCCATGGAGCGCGCCACTGGCCTGCTGCTGGAAATCACCGGTGGCGAAGCCGGCCCGATCATCGAGACCGTCAGCGAGCAGCACCTGCCGAAGATTGCCCCGGTCACCCTGCGTGCCCAGCGCATCACCCAGATGCTGGGCATGGAAATGGATTCGGCCGAAGTCGAGCGTCTGCTCAACGCCTTGGGCCTGACCGTTACTGCCGAAGGGGCAGGGCAGTGGCGCGTAGAAGTGCCAAGCCATCGTTTCGATATCAGCCTGGAAGTCGACCTGATCGAAGAGCTGGCTCGCCTGTACGGCTACAACCGCCTGCCGGTTCGTTACCCGCAAGCGCGCCTGGCACCGCAAGCCAAGGCCGAAGCCCGTAGTGACCTGCCTGAGCTGCGCCGTCTGCTGGTCGCCCGTGGTTACCAGGAAGCGATCACCTACAGCTTCATCGATCCGAAACAGTTCGAGCTGTTCAATCCAGGTGTCGAGCCGCTGCTACTGGCCAACCCGATCTCGAACGACATGGCCGCCATGCGCTCGTCCTTGTGGCCAGGCCTGGTCAAGGCGCTGTCGCACAACCTGAACCGCCAGCAGGATCGCGTTCGTCTGTTCGAGAGCGGCCTGCGTTTCGTCGGCCAGCTCGAAGGGCTCAAGCAAGAGCCGATGCTCGCCGGTGTCGTGTGCGGCAGCCGTCTGCCGGAAGGCTGGGCGCAGGGTCGCGATACGGTCGACTTCTTCGACGTCAAGGCTGACGTGGAAGCGGTGTTGGGCTTTGCCGGTGCTCTGGATGCCTTCAGTTTCGTGCCGGGTAAACACCCTGCGTTGCACCCGGGTCAAACCGCGCGCATCGAGCGCGAAGGTCGTCTGGTCGGTTTCGTTGGCGCCATCCACCCAGAGTTGTCGAAAACCTTGGGCCTGGATCGTCCAGTCTTCGTTTTCGAGCTGGTCCTGGCGGAAGTGGCCTCGGGCAAAATGCCTAAATTCCAAGAGTTGTCGCGCTTTCCTGAAGTGCGTCGTGACCTTGCACTGATTGCGCACAAAGACGTCGCTGCCGCGGCAGTACTCGACGTAATCCGTGAAAATGCAGGCGAATGGCTGACAGACCTCAGGCTATTTGACGTGTATCAGGGTAAAGGCATTGATCCTGATAGAAAAAGCCTCGCAGTTGGCTTGACCTGGCAGCATCCATCGCGCACTCTTAATGACGATGAGGTGAATTCTACGACGCAAAACATCCTCACCTCGCTCGAACAAAGGTTGGACGCCACGTTAAGGAAGTGACGTATGGGGGCTTTGACGAAAGCTGAGATGGCGGAACGTCTGTATGAAGAGCTGGGCCTGAACAAGCGGGAAGCCAAGGAATTGGTAGAGCTGTTTTTCGAGGAAATCAGGCACGCTCTTGAAGACAACGAGCAGGTCAAATTGTCCGGTTTCGGCAATTTCGACCTTCGGGACAAACGCCAGCGGCCTGGCCGCAACCCGAAAACGGGGGAAGAAATCCCGATCACGGCTCGCCGTGTGGTCACCTTTCGTCCAGGGCAGAAGTTGAAGGCCCGAGTTGAGGCTTATGCTGGAACCAAGTCATAACGACGAACTTCCCGTCATCCCAGGCAAACGCTACTTCACCATTGGTGAAGTCAGCGAGCTGTGTGCGGTAAAACCACACGTGCTGCGCTACTGGGAGCAGGAGTTTCCTCAGCTCAACCCCGTCAAACGCCGCGGAAACCGCCGGTATTATCAGCGCCAGGACGTGCTGATGATCCGGCAGATCCGCGCGCTGCTGTACGATCAGGGTTTCACCATCGGCGGCGCACGCCTGCGCCTGTCCGGCGATGAAGCCAAAGACGACACCACCCAGTACAAACAGATGATCCGGCAGATGATTGCAGAGCTCGAAGATGTGCTGGTTGTCCTCAAGAAATAAATTTCTGCTTTTAAATACTTCCAGTTTTCAAAAGCTTGCGATATATTCTTGAGCGTTCCTCGAGGTGAGGAACAGGTTACACGCCTAGTCGGGGCGTAGCGCAGTCCGGTAGCGCACTAGCATGGGGTGCTAGGGGTCGAGTGTTCGAATCACTCCGTCCCGACCATTATTCCTGAATAAAATCAGATACTTAAGCCGATAATCTAGATCGGCTTTTTTGTGTCTGCGCAAAACCCGCGCAAAACTGGCGCAAAACTACCCGGTGATTTCGCTGATATTCAGGTCCGGAATTGCCTCGGACCAGATGACTTCCTCGTGGTCGCGTTGGTAGTTTTTGGTCATGCCCTCGCTCGCATGGCCTGCAATTTTCTGTCCGTCCTTTCCGGCTTTCTTGTACAGGTGCAGCGACAGCGCTCTCACTTCGTGGAAGCCCGGCATCTCTTCTTCCTTCCATCCTGCGTAACAGTTCGCCGCCTCCCTGGCTTCCTTGAACGCTCGGGTTAAATACCGTTCCTCAACCTTCGTCCAGTGGTCCTTGGTCTGCGCTTGTTTCTGTTTCAGGCGATCGGGCTTCCGGTGTACCAGGTAAGGTGAAGCGGTGTCGTCACGGCAGCGGCTGATCACCGCTTGCAACTCGGGCGTCACGCGAAAGCGGATCCACGCCGCGTCACTAGCTTTCGCCGTCTTCTTCTGCACCAGATAGAGAAACCCCTCCCGAACGCCATCAAAGCGCATATCGAGGATGTCGGTGCGGCGCTGTGCGGTAATCAGGGCCAGGTCGATTGCGTTCTGCAGCCAGGCTGGCGCTTTCTCCCTGATGGCTTTCAAGCCCTCCACGGTGTGGCGCTTGCGCTGTTTCTTCTCGATGCGATTGATGGTGCTGGCGGCCGGATTGTCCGGGCATAGGCCCTTGGCCGCCGCATGGTTGAATATGTCGACTAGCAGGGCCCGACATTGGTTTGCAGTGCGCGGGGTGAGGGCGTCCAGCATTTCCGCAATCATGCGGATCGTGATCTGGTCCACGGCCTTGCCCTCGAACTGCTTGCGAAAGCGTCGGAAGTGCACGGCGTATAAACCCAAAGTGCCCTTGGCCAACTCGCGAGGTGGCAGGACATCGCGCTCGTATGTGTCGAGGAAGCCGGCGAACGTTTCAGAGGCGTTGTTCAGCACAGCGCCGACGAGGTCAGCGCCACGCATAAACTCCAGGTTCAACTGTTTCGCAGCGTCGATCGCTTTGATTCGGTCGGTCCCGAACTGGAACCACTTCCCATCCGTGGGCCGACGGTAGCGATAGGTCGAGCGCCGCGCATCGAAGTAGAGGTTCTGCGGGAGGTTCTTGTTCGCAGTATTGCGCGGCCGAGGGACCATCATGCTGCTCCTTTCAATACCATCGCCACTAGGTCATTGCCGTTCGAGAGGCTGAATGCGGTCCAGTCAACGTACCAGAGTTTGCCAATCTGCTCGCCGGGGACCATTCCGTTCCGGATGTGGTTGCGGATAGCCTGCGAGCAGAGCGGAGTACCACCTCCGCCCCAGCGCCGGCGCTGAAACTCGCTGATCTTGATCAGTTCTTTTTTCATAGGAAGCTCCATGCCGCCGACGACGGCAGTTAAAAGTAAGATGGTGATCTTTAAATTGATTTATAGATTCCTTAACGGATGTTGGGGCGGCATTGATTTGAATGTCGCAACACTGGATTCGCCAGTGTAGGTTTCGCGAAAGTACTGAAAAAGGCTTATACTGCTGCGGCTCACTGTGGTAGTTTTTTGCTGCTGGATATTAGAGTGCGTGCAGTGATGGCGTTTACTTCCTCGGAAGCTATAAATAGTTATTGATTGTCGGTTTTTTTAGAATTTGCTTCACGAAATTGTTTTCAGTTTAAATGGATTCCATTGGGGTGGGTTTGTATGCAAGGGAAAGAGCTTAGGTTGGAGTTTGAAGTTGTTCGCGGAACTTATGTTTCTTTCTCTGAGAAAATAAAAGAGTTGCTGGAGGGGTTTCTTGAATCAGAATGTGTGGTGGTGCATTCCGTTTCTTCCCGAGCCAAAACACTTGACAGTCTTGAGATCAAAGCACAAAAAAAATTAGATAAAGGCTCAGAATACGTTGACCTCAAGTCTGTTACGGATCTGGCAGGAGTTCGAGTAATCACCCACTTTGCAAGTGATGTTGATCGAGTTGCAAGAATTGTTGAGCGAGAATTCAATGTGGATTTCCAAAATTCCATTGATAAACGACAGGCTCAAGAGCCGGATAGGTTCGGGTATACTTCTTTACATTATGTTGTTTCGCTAAGCTCTGAGCGCCTGAAGCTTTCGGAGTACTCAAAATTCCATGGTGTCAAAGTCGAAATACAAGTGCGATCTATTCTCCAGCATGCTTGGGCTGAGATTGAGCATGATATAGGTTATAAAGCAAGCGACGAGGTTCCCAATGACATTAAAAGAAAGTTTTCAAGGTTGTCGGGGCTGTTAGAGCTCGCAGACGAAGAGTTTATGGATATACGTGATAAGGTTGATGCTTACGCTGAAAGTGTCAAAAATGCCGTTGGCCAAGAACTTGAAAAAATCTCAATAGATAAAACCTCTCTGGATAGTTTTGCAATTTCCAATGAGTTAGTACTTGATTTGGATGAGAAGGTTGCCGAGATACTTAATGCTGATGTCGTTGAGCCTAATTTCCTTCCTCAAGAATTTGATGTATTTAAATTGTTTGGCGTTGGTACATTAGATCAGTTGGAAACGATGCTGCAAGCTAATCGCGCCGAAATATTGCGAAGAGCGCACGATGTTAGGGCGGGGAGTGACGAAACTCATTTCGTTCTTGGTGCTGGCATATGCATATTTTATCTGTTTCAGGTTCTTGCTGCTAAAAGTAAAAGTGAAGACATGATAAATCTTTATGTTGAAACTATGGGGTTGATGGGTAGTGCAGAGTTTACTGAATATTTAATGAGATTTTAATTTTTTGTTAATTGTGTGTGGAGAGCTTTAGTGGTATGGCTCTCCATCTTTCGCATGTTTCAAGGTAATAATTGGAATCTGGTCATCGGCCGGGTGTAGGAGGGGCGTTTCATTCCTCCGCGCTTGAGGCTGGTGGCTTATGGTCTTACAAGTAAACACCTGTTAGCCAATGGAGATCAGCAGGCGTCTGAGCGTTCTACCGAGCCCCAGGCTGGGTCATGCCCGGGCGGTGGAGGGTGGTGGGCGACGAACGGTTAAACGCAACTAATCGCGTTTCTTGCTTTTCAAGCATGGGTTTCTAATTATCATGGGCATCACCGAAGGCTTTCTGCCTTCTAAGTGAGGTGTTGCCCCGTGATAATTCGACTAATTGAAGAACTGTTTTTTCAGTTGTTAGCTGATCAGAGCGCCAGTTGTCTTTCCCGATTAATCGAATGGCTGAACACCTTTCCATGGCAGGTGTGGTTCGCGTGAGTCGGGCGGCTGCCTGCTGTTCGACGACTCTCCATGGATCATTTGCCCGTGCCAGCGCCGCCATCGGCGGGGGGCTGACGCTGTTGCCGCACATGTGGACTTGCTGAGTCTTCGTGAACGGCTTGCCGTCGGCGCCGTGGCTGATGATGTAGTCGGCGGGGAAGCCCTGAGCCTTGTACAGCTCGGCCGGTTGCAGCATCCGCAGGCAGATGTCGACGATCACGTACGGAATGCCCTTGATGGTGACGGTGACCAAGCCGAGTCGATCCTTGGTAGTGATCGTTGGAGCTGGTGCGTCGGCGGCGCTCATGTTCTCGGTGCCGTAGTAGCTGATCAGGAATGCCGCGACACGCAGTGCACCGGCTTCAACCTCCGGCGAAAGCTGGAACTCAACCAACGAGCTCTTTCCGCCACCACATGCGGTGATGGTTGGTGCTGGCTCATCAACCGCCTGGCCAACGCTGGCGCCGAACTGGCGCTCCATGAATGCGGTGACCAGTCCGTGGTGGGTGCCGCCGGCGCTGATAGTGTGCAGCGGGTCGACAGTGTCTCGCGCATCGCAGTTGCCGCGCAGGTGCACCAGGTTGGCGGTCACGAGCTGCTGCTGGCTGCCGGTGTTGGTTACCGTGGTCATCGGGTCTTCGATGCTCTTGGCGGCCGTGGTGTTGAACCCGCCATTCATCTGGGCCATGAACACCGTAGAAATGCCCATGGCGTGGGCGGCGCCGGCCGGGCGCTGATAGTTACCCCCGCTGGTGATGGTCGGCAACGGCTCGTCGAGCGCCTTGCCCTCGTCCGAAAACCGGAATTTCACCAGGTGCGCAGATGCGAGAGCATGCTTCACGCCACCGGCGACCACCGTACCGAGCGGCTGATCCAGCCCCGGCACCCGTGGTTCTTGTCCGGTGCGCTCGCCGTAACCGGTTTGAATCAGGGTTGGACTGATGAGCGTCAGCTCGCCGCGATTGGCACAGGTCACCGTCGGCAGGGGTGCGTGTGGATCGTTGACGCGGTCACTGCCCTGGTGTGTAGCTGGCGCGATAATCGGGCTGGCCATGGCGAACGAACCGCCCCGCGGCCAGGAGGTCACCGTGCGCAGCGGATCGTGCGCTGACTGCACACTTTCGCCGGACCAGTTCGCGATCGGCACAATGAACGGGTCAGCAGCATCGATGACGAACTTCTTCATGCCCTTGGCGATCCGGCGCAGGGTGGCCGGTGCCAGCGGCTTCGGCCGGTCGAATATGCTCTTGCTTGGGATCGTCCAGTCGATGCACTCGGCTGCGGTGCGCCACTTCTTCTGGCCCTTAATTGGGTGCTTAGCGTGGGTCGGCTCAGGCCACACGATCGGCTGGCCGTCGCAGCGGGCGATCATGAACAGGCGTTCCCGGCTGGTCGGTGCGCCAAAGTCGCAGGCTTTCAACACCCGCCACTCTACGTCGTAACCCAGGTGCTGTAGCTCAGCAACGAACACAGCCCAAGTCTGCCCGCGGCGCTTCGGGTCGGGCACCAGAAATTGCTGGTGGACCGGAACCACCTCGCCCGGCTCAGCCACGCCACCGCCCAGCTTCACCACCCGGCCGGTCGACTTGTCACGCTTGGCGATCAGTGGGCCCCACTGAAGGATCTGCTTCACATTCTCCAGGCTGATGACGCGGGGCTTCTTTTTTCCAGCCCACTTCAAGCCGATCCAGGACAGGTTGCGAATCTCGCGCTTGCGGGGCTGGCCGCCGGCGGCCTGGCTGTGATGCGTGCAGTCTGGCGACATATGGAACCAGCCCACGGCCTTGCCGTCGCACTCGATGTCCGGATCGCCCTCGAACACGTCGGTGGTGTAGTGCACTGCGCCCGGGTGATTTACGGTGTGCATGCTGATTGCCTGGGGACTGTGGTTCTTCGCAACATTCACCGCTCGGCCCAGGCCCATCTCCAAGCCGGTACCTGCACCGCCACCACCGCAGAAGAAGTCGACAACGATCTCATCGTCCTGAGTGCTGAAGCCAAGTCCGTATTGTGTTTTGAAATCGAAGGGGTGTTTCTTCTGTTGTGCGGACATAAGGGATCCTCGCCGGTATAGTTCCGGGATTTACAGGGGAGTGGGTTATGAGTTGGGAAGTTGTTTCTTGCTGGATCGAGAGCCATCCAGGCCTTGCGTCATGGGTGCAAGCTGTTGGGTCCATTGGCGCGATAATCGGTGCCTTTGCAATCAGCTATTCGCAGAACAGACGCCATGAAAGGCTTAAAAAAGAAGATGCTGCTGATCGATTCGAAGCATATTACTCCGTGCTTAAAAACTCTGTTGAAACCTGCATGTCGGTTGCGCGATTGGCGGAAGAGAAAGTGGCTGACTTTGAGTTTCGAGAGGTTTGGAACAAATACTTGAGAGAAATGCTTAGGACTTCGTTGGAGGCAGCGCGAGCCATTCCTGCTCACGAGCTTTCCGACTACAAGCTGGTGGTTTATTACAGCGGTATAGTCGGTAGTATTCATAAATTTTGTTATGAAGTTGAGAGGTATGCGGGAGTTGAGCCAAAACAAGAATTAACGTTGGCTTTATACGAAACCCTGAAATCACAGTCGGCACTTATCAGTTTTGATTGGGAAGGATTTCAAGAACGTGCCTTGCCTAAGCGGAAAAACAGATAGATATGAATAACGCATCTGGGTCATGTGGCAGCCGGTGTGACCACCGGTAATGCCACTCTGGGCCGGACCATCATTAGGAGTGGGTTCGTAACTACTCGAGACAGCCGTTTGCCTCTCCGGATTGCGTGATTCGTTGAAGTGGGGTATTTGTGTTCGACCCGGCATGGAGCCGGATCAAGGAGAAGTAATGAGTTTTGAAAATCGCCCAACGAACGATCTGATTGACATCCTGTGGAATGGTGGTTCATTCAGCATTAACGCAGGAGTTAGAAGCCATAATGACTGGCTACAACTGGCGCACAATGCCAAGCAAGGCGGTTCACAACTCACGATTACCGGTGTCTCAACGTGGTCAAAACAAACCATCGTCGATGTAGCGCATGCAGGTAAGGGGCACGTATTTTTTGTTGAATAAAAGCAACCAACTCAATTGGTGAGAGCTAATTATTCAGGGATTTCGAAATCGTCGTCAGGCTCCGGAGGGTCGTCTGCGAGCGACCTAAATCCTGCCGCCCTGATTGCAAGCGACACCTTTTCGCTAACAACAAAAGGTGTCGTGACACAGCGGAGCATATTGGCCTGCGTATCGAAGTCGGCAGCGATCAAGTTGATCAGCAGCCGCTGGTGAATGTCCTGCTGGTTGTTGATGCCGTGGGCCTTCATTACTCGCTGCAGGGCAGGCTTGAACACCCCGGCCACTTCGATCTGAAACCTCCCAATGCCGAGCGCGGCATCCTTCGCAGCTGATTTCTCGCGCTTCCTGCGCTGCTTGATGGCTTCCGCTGTCGGCGCCTGCTGTTCCTCGGTCATGGCCTGCCTCTTCAATTCCGTGGGCTGGTAGATCCAGCCATGCCTGTCGTCGGCGCTGGTGCACCTGGTTGCTGAGGCGCTTCATGATTTGAACTTGAAGCCGTTCTCGCGAGCGATGAGGCGGGCGCGTTTGTGGTCGATGCCAACATCGCTGGCGGCCTTGTTGAGTAGAACACCGGCGTCGGCCAACTCCTTAAGTCTGGGCGCGATCTTGTCCCGCTCGGCGCGCAGCCGGTTGCTGTGTGACGTGCCGAACATCGACACCTCGGCACTGACGCCGCTGGCGATTTCCTGCACCGATTTGCCGGCGCCGAAGAATTGCTCCAGCTTGCGGTTCAGGTCCTCGATGATCGAGTCCCGGGGGTTAGGCATGGGTACGCCGATCATTTGTCCCAACCCTCGATGTTCACCTTTTTTCCATCGGCCTGAGCCTCGAGGATCTGCGCGCAATTGATCGCGGCCTTCCAGCTGAAACGGATGCCTTTCACCTTGCCGGTGGAGCGCTCAACAATCCGGTAGATATGTTCGCTGACGCTGATCACCTGGAAGCGTACCTTTTGCACGGGCAACTCCATGCCGCATGCGGCGTAAACGGCGGTCATTTCCAAGTGGCGACGGGCGTGCATTGCGGCAACCCCGTCGGCGCGCTGCTGCATTGATGGGTGCATTGCTTCTTCCTCGGTTGGTTGCATGTATTCGTCAGCACTCGAGCATCCTGCTGGTTGCCGTTGGGCGCAGGGGAGAATGCTGACGGATAAAAGCGGGGTAAAAGAAAGGCCCGTTGGACGTTCGGGCCTTTCACAGATGCAGCGATGTTCTGGCTTTGGTCTATTTCATGGCGGTCACCCTCTGTGGGAGTGAAGTGGAAAAACTATTCCGGTTAGGTGCAATTGGTTTCCGGTTCCGCCGGATGCAGGGGGCCGCATTGCGCAGTGCAGAATCATCCGCATCCAGCAGGTATCAGCAGGCTGACGTGGCTCCGGGTCTTACCCGTGAGTGATGGATAGATCAGTGATCACGCAAATCGAACCGTCCTCAGGATCGGTTGATTCGGAGTAGTCGATCTGGTTGTACACGCCTCCGTGGAAGGCGAGAGTTTTCGTGTCCCAGGTGTTGTCGAGGCGCATGATTGCGGAGGTGGATTTGGCGCCGTTGCAGCTGGCAGATACCGATACAGCACCGCTTGAGTTCGCGTGAATGTTGATCTTGAAGAGTGCGCCGAGCGGCACGTTTTCCAATACCGTAGAGTTGACCGGATCGTCTTGCAGGTAGCTCGACCGGAACCCCATGGTGATTTTGCCTTTGTTCCAGAACACCTTTACCGGTGGGCGTTCAGAACCCTGTACATGAATTTGGCCGATCACGACCTTCTGCAACGAATTGACCTTCGTCAGCCGCATTTCTTGACGGCACCAATGGTCTGCGGCACTGGCAAACAGCCAATAGCCAGGTTCTTTCCATTCACAGCGAGTCCGATGGACGCTTTTACTGGAAGCGCCCAGGGTTGGCGCTGTCATCTGCAGCGATCCGTCGGGAAGCATCGAGATGACACTTGGGCATTCGATCAACGCTCGCCAACCGATCAAGTCCAGGGAGATAGGGTTTGTGTCGGAAATTGGAAGCGGGGTGGCGATGATGAAATTGCTGATATCTACAGTCATTGTCGATTCCTTATTTCATTTGAGGTCACCTGTGCTCTGTTGAGCCCTTCGCTTGATGTAGGCCTACATCCCACTGCCCACTCAGTGAATGGGCAGAAGTGATGCTTTCCGATTACCCGCGAGTACGGTCTTTCAGAATTCGAACCCGGTCCGCTTCGAACCACTCAGGGTTGATGATTACGTTCGAGCCTGGTGAGCAAGGAGGCTGGAGGAGGTACTTGTCAGGTCCGTGAAGGTGTTCAGCCCGAGCAACGACCACGCCGTAGAAGGCGGTGACCTTGTCTTCTGCTTTCTGTCCAAGCTCGATCATGATTTTTCCTTGAGGTGAGTTACGCCGCGCGCACCAGCGTTTCAGCGCGGCGGGTGATTCGTATCTGGGCGATCCGTACCGACGGTGGCCGGCGATCGCGGCGGGCTGGTTCGACTGATTGGACGGTGGTTACTGCATTCATGGCTATCAGCGTGGCCAGGACAAAGCACATCGGGGAGATGATCTGCCGGCGCATCGCTTCTGCGACCAGAGCTGCACGGCGGGTGACGCCGAGCTTGAACATTGCGTTGGTAAGACGTTTCGCCACGGTGGCCGGCGAGATACCGGCCTCCCGGGCGATTTCCTTTGCGGTCAGCCCAAGGGCAACCCAAAGCAGGAACTGCAATTCTCGCGGTGCCAGGCCACGACCGAGGTGACCCTTCCATGCGCCATTTACGATTTCTGTTTCCATAGTCGTGACTCCCGGTTGTTTTCCCAATGCACCCGGCCAACCAGGTGCATCAGTGAAAATTTCCGTCCTATTGCCGCCGGAGGGGCGGGGCGCATTGCTTGCCGGGTCTTTCTTGCCTACTGGGCTTACACGGCTCTGGCGTTTCGCCATCGAGCAGCCGTCCAGGTTGTTCCTGTCGTTGGCAGGCTTTCGGGCCTGTCTGCTCGCCGGTCGCCGGTAGAGGCAATGCGGTCTGTTGTTTGTTGCGCTGTCTGTTAAAGAGCGGCGGGTCACTTGAACCCTTCGCTTCCGGTCCCTGGTTGGGTACTTGGCTGCGATAGATGTAGTTAACCATCGGTATATTTATACGTCAATACCGATGGTTAATTTATTTTTGAATGGCGTAGGATATGCTCCGCAACAACTGGATATGCATACAGCAATAGGAGGCAGGAATGGCGAAGCCGAAAAAGCAATCTCAACCAGTAGAGCGTCGTGAAATCAGCGGAATTGAAAGGCTTGGATTGCGTGTGTCGTCGATGATCAACCACCCTGTGGCGCAGACCCAGCGATGGGTGACGATCCATCGTCTAGACACGGATGGAGACCGAGAGTGGGAGGAGGTGATGGGCTTGTTGTCCGAGACGGATGGCATAGACATGACGTTCAACGACGATGAGTCGGTGACTCTTAAGTGGGAAGCTAGTGCCGAAGAAGACCGGCCGGTTGAGGTGTACGAACCAGAAGAAGAGGCGGCACCTTTCTGACGGGCGTAAAAAAGCCCGGCTTCGGCCGGGCTCCTTATTGAGGCTTGGGGTCGCGCTGTTGGAGCCTAGATTGTTCGCGATTTTGCATTTCTAGTAAAAGCTTGTATGTAGCCTCGCTCTGAAGCTTTGCGTCTAGAATCAATTTCTCCGTGGACTGTTGCTTTTCTAGGGTGGACTGACCGGCATCGAAAAAGCCCGTCACGCTACCTACAATCGTTGAGTTGACCCCCCAGATTCCTACAACTGTTGCTGCAGCGATACCAAGGGTCGCCCAGCGCGCATTTCGGTTCGAGCTTTTCACTTCGTCCAGCTTTTTATCCAGGCGCGCTTCAAAACCGTCGACGGTTTGGGTCATTAGGCGCACCGATGAATTCATCGTATCGAGCTTGGAGTCGATAATCGAATCTCGATCTTCAAGTCGTTTGTGCATTGCCTCAAACCGCTCGGTGTAAAGCTTGTCCCTTGCTTCTTGTTCCCGACGGTAGGACTCAGACCTTTTTTCCTCGGTTGACTCCATTCTGTCGATGCGCTTGTCCATCCGGCTTTCAATAGCGGATAGGGTCAGGCTCAATTCTTCGCGAGTGATATCGTTCATCTGCTCAGTATCAGTGCGTTTCGAAGTCTTGTCATCGCCTAAACCGTTCGATTTTTCGCTTTCATCTAGAGTACCAAGGGACATATCGACGTATGACCCTTTCAACCGGTCGGCCATAGCTGCTAGGTCTTCGAGTGCTGGAGCTCTTTTTGTGTAAGTGCGGCCTACTGGAGTGTGTTTCTCAAATTTGCCCCGTAGCTCGTCGCATGACTGAGTGTAATTACTCATCAGAAGATTCTTCTGCGTCAGCGTTATCTCCTAGGTCTAATTCGATTTGTTCTTCTGGATTTTTTTGCACCCATTCGTGAACGATTCTTGAAAGATGTGACCGCATAAATCCACAATTCAGGCAAAACGCGTTGAAGACCGATATGTGTGGTCGGCGATCTACATTTCGCACTTGGAAGCCGTAACGATAGGTCTGGTCGTCTCCCGGTTCGCAGAGAACGCTCCAATTCGCATGCTCACATGCCGGGCAGGTAGATTTCGTCTTCGCCTCTAAAAAACGAATGAAATCTTCTGTAGATGTTGGAAAAAAATCACGACCAATTGTGTTCTTCGGTTTTTCCGTCATCTCAATAATTCCTTAAACAGCTAGACGTATAACAGTCGCTCTAAACCAAGTGAGCATTCCACACCAGGAGTACACGCGCCTGAATGTAGGTTTCATCCGCCCTGATCGTTTGCGGCGGGTGTCTCGTATTATCGGAAATCATGCTGATCTGATCGTCGCCGAGCCATTGCAGGCGCTTGATGTAGAGATGGCCTTCCCAAGAGAACATGTAGATCCCATCACCAGTGAATTCACGGATACTGATATCGACTAGCAGCGGGTCGCGGTGCTTGATCGTTGGCGCCATCGACTGACCCCACCCCGTCACCATCTTGAGGTGGAAGTGTTCCTTGAACTCAACTCCCATCTCACGGAGATGTTGAGGGCTTACCCTCACATCCTGGAGCATCTCCGGATAGTCGTGCGGAATTTGACCGCCACCCATTGCGGCGCGGACATCGTAATGCGCGATCCACACTTCATCACCCATTGCGCCGGGGCGGTAGTAATCGATCTCGATTGCGCCACCGCCTTCTTCAGCCTCGGCGACGGCAATTAAGCGTCTGCGAGCGTCTTCAGAAAGGTTTTTCCCGCTCCGACTCAGCATGTCCCGGATTACGTCAGCCGCTGTCGCGCCGGAGGTATCGCCAACACTGGGGGCCTTGGTGACCGGGGCCCCGGTCAGGTTTCGAATTTCTTCGGCCAAGCGAGGACTGAAGGCCTCCACTGGCTCTTGAATTAAGCGCGCCAATACCGCCGCAAATTGGGCGTTTAGCGGGTTTATGCCTTTGAAATACAGGTTCACAGCTGCCGGTGTCATGCCAGCTGCATCAGCGATCTTCTTTTGGCTGAGCTTTAGCTCGTTCTTTTTTGAGAGGAACAGAGCATGCGCGGCCTCGCACTCCGCCATTCGGTCTGGAGGCAATATTCGTTTCTTTGTCATCGCGCGAATGTATACCAACGGTTAAAAATAAGAAGAAACCATCGGTATTGATTAAAAATTAACAGATGGTTAATATCGGCCTCATATACAACCCGAGGCTTGATCATGAACGAGACCCCCCTCGACAAGTTTGTTGCTGAAAAAGGGCAGTCCGAGGCCGCAAGGCTCCTTCGTGTGACCGCTCCGGCAATCCACAAAGCACTTAGCGCTAAACGGGACATCCGTGTCCTTGAGCTCCCCGACGGCAGCTTTCAGGCCAAAGAGCAGCGCCCGTTTCCATCGCAGAAATCAGCCGCCTAACCCAGCCCTGTCACCGAATGCGGAAGTGAACCTATGGCCTACGACGATAAAGCCCACCGGCACGAGCACCAGGTGAAGGTGCGCCTTGATGACGAAGTCTTTCAGGAGCTGAAGGACGTTGCTCGCGACATGAAGCTGCAACACAGCGTGCTTAGCCGAGAAATCATCGAGGCCGCGCTAGAGGTCAAGCGAACGCTCGGAGAGCTGCCGTTTGAACTAGAGAAACGACGCGCCTGATAAGGCGACAGAGGGGGATTCATGCCCAGTGCATTGGTTGACTTACGAAAGGGCGACACGGAAGACCTGGCGCGGTGGGCGTCGGAGATCGGGATCACCCCGGATGCATTGGCCTCGCAGATTTTGCGACTGGCCATGCCGGGGCTGAAAAAGGCAGCAAGCGACAACGTCCCAATCGACAGCAACGTGGTTGCCTTCACTCCCAAGCGATGAGTACCGGCCCTCATTAGGGACCGCACGGTGCGGAAGGTGGACCGGTTACAGATTTCAAGATTGGCGCTGGTCCCTGTTTCGGGACTGGAAGAAGAAATGGTCATGGGTTCGGCCCTGATCAAGCTGTTGAAGCAAGTATCGCGGGAATAGGGCGGCAGCGGCAGAACACCGGATTAGCTGTGAATTTAACCAGTACTCAAATTACACGCACAAAAAAGCCGGTGGCTAGACCGGCTTCTTCACAACGCAAACACTTGAGGGGCCATTATGAACATCAATACCGCTCCAAGCAATACCCGCCATGTCGCGACACTTTTCGGTCAATCGCAAAACGTGTCGCGTCACACGATGTCCTCTCGCGAGATTGCCGAACTGACCGGCAGCACGCATGACAATGTGCTGAAAACCATCCGCGCCTACGTTGCCAAGGGTGTCGTTTCTTCAAACGACACCCCCTACGTCCACCCGCAAAATGGTCAGGTCTACCGTGAGTTCCTGCTTTCCCAGCGCGACACTCTGGTGGTGGTTTCAGGCTACAGCGTTGAGTTGCGCGCCCGGATCATCGATCGGTGGCAAGAGCTGGAGGCGAGGGCGGATCAGTTCCAGATTCCGGCTACCTATGCCGAAGCGCTGCAAGCGGCTGCTGATCAAGCGAAGGAAAACCAATCGCTTCGTTTGGTGATCCTCGACCAGGCGCCGAAGGTAGCTGCCATCAAGCGACTGGCGTCCGCCGCCGGCGCAATCTGCATCAGCGATGCCGCAAAACAGCTGCAGGTTCCACCATCCAAGCTTTTTCAGTGGCTGGAGAAGAATCGGTGGATCTTCCATCGCGGCGGCTCCAAGCGCTGGACCGCCTACCAACCTCGAATCACCGCCGGCTATCTCGTCCACAAGGTCACCGCGCTGAAGAGCGATCCAGAGACCGGTGAGAACCGTGCTGCCTTTCAACCCCTTGTGACACCCAAAGGCCTGGCCTACCTGGCTGAAAAGAATATCGGAGCCTCGCTGTGAGTGTTCAAGCAATGTCCTGGGCGCTCTCTCTGCCCACTGAAACCCTGAAAGACTCCAGCGCGCGTCACGTACTGCTGTGCTTGGCCAACTACGCCGGCGCGAATGGTGCTGGTGCCTTTCCGTCGGCCTCAACCCTTGCGCAGGACACCGGACTCTCTGAACGCACCGTGCGGTACAAGCTGGACGATCTAGAGAAGGTCGGCCTGATCCAGAAGGGCAACCAAGCCATCGCCGCCGTGCACATTGATCGTCATGACCGTCGCCCAGTCGTTTACGACCTCCAACTATCGCGGGGTGCAAATCCTGCACCCCGTACAAAGCGGGGTGCAGATGACGCAACGGGGTGCAACTCACAACAGACCGGGGTGCAGCCTGGAACAGAACGGGGTGCAGAATCTGCACCCAATCCATCACTTAACCATCAGGTAACCGAAGAGCAGCAGCGCGAGTTGGCTGATGAGATTTGTCGACAGGACCGGGCCGCCGTCGATGCGCCGGATGATCGCCAACGCTTTGCCATGTTCGCCGCCTGGGAGCCGAATGCCAAATCCCTGTCCGACCAGATCGCGATTGCTGGCCTGCCTGCTGACGCAGTGCCTGACGCAGCCGTCCGTGCGTTCAAGGGATTCTTCGTGGCCAAATCCACCACCGTCGACTCGGCTGCTGGCTGGTGCTTCCGGTTGGTGCAGTGGGTGAAGCGCGAGCGTGTACAGGCGGCAGGCCAAGGGAAGGAGCTCGATTTCGATGACACCAGCTGGGGCAATGACCTGGGAGGTCTGTGATGAAATCTGTTTCAAGCGTGCTGCAAACACTGCCCAATGTGGCGAGCGCAGAAGTCGTTCCGCTGAAAGCCGATGCGGGCACCGTGCAGGTGATCAACGCCCTGTTCCGCGAGCTGATGTCGATCTTCCCGGCATGGAAACAAGCCTGGCCTGATCAAGAGGCAATTAACTCGGCGAAGGCGACGTGGACCAAGGCCTTCATGGCTGAGCGAATCACGAAGATCGAGCAGATCCGTTATGGCATCGAGCAGTGCCGGAAGGTCGGCTCTGATTTCGCGCCCAGCGTGGGCAGGTTCATAACCCTGTGCCAGCCAACCCCGGAAATGCTCGGCATCCCGCCACTCGACGCCGCATTCCGCGAAGCGTGCCGCAACGTCCACCCCTCGATGGCAGGCCAATCTACATGGTCGCACGATGCGGTTTGGCACGCTGCGAGAGAGTCCGGGTTCGAGAATCTGAACCGTCTCGGAACCTCTCTGGCCAAGAAGCTGTTCGAGCGGAATTACATGATCACGGTGCGCCGCCTGGTCGATGGCCTGCCTCTACAAAAAATGCCCTTGGCGCTTCCCGCTCGAGCGGAAGGACGCCGTACACCTGAAGTCGGAAACAAGGCCTTGGCCGAATTGCGCGCCCGGCGCGCCGGAGCAACCCAATGAGTGCACTCGCAAAACAGGTTTCGGGCGGCCATTACAAATCGCTCAAAATCCAGCCGATCGAATACATCCATGCCAATGGCATCCCCTTTGCGGAAGGGAGCGTCATCAAGTACGTCACCCGCTGGCGCGACAAGGGCGGCATCGCTGATCTGGAGAAAGCCAAGCACTTCCTTGAGCTGCTGATCGAGCTTGAGCAGAAGGCGAGGGATCCGGAATGAAGGTGATCTCGAAGAAACTCCGCGCCTCGGCCAACGGCCAGGAATGCACCGTCCGCCTGCCGGGCACCTGCAACTTCAACCCAGCCACGACTGTTCTTGCGCATTTGCCGTGCGGGCAAAAGGGCATGGGCATGAAGGGCTTCGACACCGTCGCGGTGTACGCATGCAGCGCCTGTCACGACGTTATCGACGGCCGCGGGGCCGGCGATGTTGATTGGCAGGACATGCCGCGCGCGATTGCCGAAACACATGAGGCCTTGATTCGGGCCGGAATACTCTCTGTGAAGGGGGCTGCATGATCGATCCAATGACTTTGCTTGTCCTGATGATCCTTGCCAGTTGGGCGCTGTACGAAGTGTGCCGCCGCCTCAATGACCGGTACCGGAAAGCGCGTGGTGACCGTAAATGAAGCCGGTAGCCATGAAGCTGTTCAAGCCACTGACCACCCGCGCCAAGCCTGTCGACCGTGAGGGGCTGGAGCAGTCGGCGCTTATGGCCGAGCTGCGTGCCCGCATGCCTGAAGTCGCTGATCTGATCTTTCACGTCCCAAATGGCGGGCATCGCGTGAAGGCCGTCGCGGCGAAGTTGAAAGCCCAGGGCGTGAAGGCCGGCATCCCTGACTTGGTCCTGCCAATGGCTCGTGGCGGGTTCTTCGGTCTGTACATCGAATTCAAAGCCACGCCGCCGTACGACGCTGCGATCTCCGACAGTCAGCACGAGCGTATTCGCAAGCTCAATGCCCAGGGGTATCTTGCGGTGGTGTGCCGCGGGCACTTCGACACGATGGAGCAGATCCGCGCCTACCTGCGCCTGGCGCCGACCGTGGTGGCCGCATGAGCGAGACGATGCTGACCACCTTTTCGGATGCCGAGATCCGCCGGCAGGCCGATAACCTGCACGTACGGGACATGCGCGATGCGCGGTACCCGGGCGTGTATTTCCGGTTTCACCAGAACCGCCAGCGCGGGTCGTGGCACCTTGTAGTCGGCAAAAAATGGGAGAAGATCGCCGGCTTCCCGGAGCTGCCGGCGAAAGGACTGATCAGTGCTCTGCCGAAGATTCGTGAGCGCCTGGCGGCCGATCCGAAAGCCTCTGCTGCCGTCGGCACATTGCAGACGGTCGGCCAGCTGCTGGACTGGTTCATGGTCCGTCAATCGACTGAGCGGAGCCTGTCGGCCAAGCGCCGGGCCACCAACACCTCGATCATCACCTGCCATCTCAAGCCCCGCCTCAGTGATCTGCTGGTAGACGAAGTCGACCGGTCATCCCTGGACAAGCAGGTGATGTGGCCGATGCAAGCCGAAATGTCACTGTCCTATGTCCGGCTGATGTGGGGCGTGCTGGTGGTCGCTTTCCGCCAGGCCGAGAAGCTGCGCCTGATCGCCAAGAACCCCATCGCCGGGTTCAAGTTCACCGATTTCACCAAGGCCCGCATCTTGCCGAAGCCGTCCCGCCTGCGCGCCGTGCAGCTGGAGGAGGTCATCGAGCAGTTGGCCGCCGACTTCGACCAGCAACCGCAGGACTGCATGCTGGCCCTGATGATGCTCTGCCATGGCACACGGGTCGGGGAAACTCGCATGGCCCGTTGGTCTCACCTGACCTTGGGTGAGCAGGGCGAGTGGTTCATCCCGGCCGAGAACACCAAGACCCGTTGCGAGCATCGATTGCCGCTCACGCACCAGGTCTGCGCGCTGCTCGAGCGGTACCGGGATTGGCAGTCGGCCAAAGGCTACAAGGGCGCCTACCTGTTCCCGGCCCGCAACCGTGGCTCAATCAGCGACAGCCAGGCGTGTGCCGTGTTCACTCGGTTGGGCAAGGGCGAGTGGACCAGTCACGACCTGCGCAAGGTGGCCCGTACCGGGTGGACAGACCTCGGCGTCGACTTCCTGATTGGCGAGATGCTGGTGAACCACACGATGACCCGCAACGTGCAGACCTACATCCACACTTCCGCCGAACAGCTCAAGCGCGAAGCGTTGAACAAGTGGCACGAATGGTTAGACGGGAAGGGCTTCGACCTGATTCACCGCTCGACCATGACTAGAAACGGAAATTCGCAGAATGCCGCCGAGGCCTTGAATGGCGCGGCCTCTAGACAAATCACGAATCCATAAAAGGCGAGGTTTAAAAACATGAAAAAGAGCCATGGACCTGCCTTTCGGGTTGCCCAATTGGACTTGGCCAAGTGCCCTATCTGCCGAGGCAATGCGGTTGTGAAGGGCGTGTTCCACGAACTGGCCTGCATCCAGTGCCAGTCCTCCGGCTGGGTGTCGGCCGACACCGGCGATGCTGTGCCGCTTAAGGTGCTGGTGACGCAACTGAGCATCCGGCTCCAGGCTGCCGAACACCAGGTTGAATTATTGTCGCGCGAGCCACTGCTGTCTGGACCGGCTGCGCTGTACGAACACAACAACCGCCGCGGCGCCGGCGGCACCAACTACACAGGGGATTAAACTATGGCCAGAACAATTCGCTTTACCGATCGTACCGTCGAGGATCTGCTGGAGCATTGGGGGCGCTGGGTGATACTGGGTTCGGGCGTGTCCTGCTGTGCATCCAGAGAAAACGACGTACATACACCCATGATCACCGACGACGATGCACTAATGATGGATAGCCTGGTTGGAAGGTTGCGCCGCCGATATCCGGAGGCTGGCGAGGTGATCATCACCTACTACAAATCGCGGGACATCGATCTGATGACGGTTGGCAAGCGGCTCGGATTCGGATATGGCAAGACTCAGGGACTATGGAAGGCAGGTATTGCGTGGATTGATGGTGCGCTCGATCTACGTCGCGAAGCTGCATAATTCTGGCTAATATTGTGGAGGGATTTGTGCTACAAAGCGCCCTCGACGGGCATTGGCGGCAAGCTATTTCTGTCATTTGGTACTGACATTCGACACTGAATGGGGTTTAATTGACATCAGTGATTGGTTTCTGCGTCATGTGCTTACGTCGAAATCTCACTGGCTCGTGATACGAGCGATCCCGTAGCCTGCTAAGGGCCTTAGAATTCGTCTCTCGAATTTGGTGGAAAGACAAATGAAAGTACGCCCACGTAGTGAGCGAAGACCACGCCCGGCTCTGCTAAATGATGCAGTGCTGACACTTGCTGCTGAGCGCGGCCATGCACGACTGGTAGCCATGGGGCGTAAGTCAGGCAAGGAATGAAGCCTGTTGTAGTTTCTGCATCCTTGAAAATAGATATTGGCAAGGAAGCTTCGTTACAGTTGGCCACAGAGTTCCAGCTGTACAAGGCGGGGCAAACCTACCTTGGTGAGTTTTTCGGAAAGGATGTTCCGTTTATTAAACCAAAGCAGGTGGTGGAGCAAAAGCTGTGGCATGTGCATTTGGAAACCGATCTCGTAACACGGCAGTGGGGAAAGCTTGCTGAGCGAGAAGCTGACCAAGATCGCTTCACCTCAGATCGTATCCTTGTGTATACAATGCTCGGCGATTTTCATCTGCAGCCGTTCTTGCTTCTAACCCTTCTTGATCCGGGCCACTCGCATATGGCCGATCCGATTTTTATGCGCTCGTTGGCCGATCTTACTGAAAGGGAGAGGTCGGCATACTCCAGAGATCCAGCCAACGAAGATTGGACTGTCGTAAAATGATCAAAACCCAGCCCAACGCTGGGTTTTTTGCATTTGGTGGCACAAAAAATAAGCAAGCTGCAACAGCTAACGATTGCCTTAAGGAGCAATTCTGGCCGTGCTAGGCTGCATTGATATCGAGTGAAGCTTGACAGAATCGATTTAGAGCAATATGTTTTGTATTACTTTGCGGTTTTTCCGCGAGCAAAGCCCGACCTTAGAGTTGGGCTTTTTGCTTTCTATCGTTCTCAGGGCCTCGGCATTCGCCGGGGCTTTTTCGTTTTCGGCTCCACCACACCCATTGCTCCGAGCTGGGAGTGCTGCTGGGGCTGATTCAAATACAGTCATGCACAGGTGGAGTCGAACGCATGGATCTTCTGCATCGCCTGTTCGACAAAGCTGAATGGCTAATCGCGGGCTTGATTGGTGCCATCGTCGCCAGTTGGTGGCACAAGGACGACCTCATTGATTGGCGAGCGTGGGCAATCTTCCTGGTCACTGGAGTGGCTTGTTCTCTGTATCTGACAGGCATGGTCAGCGCATACCTCGGTGTGACTGAGCCGAGCATCGTCGCCGGCATCGGTTTTCTACTAGGCACCTTCGGCGGCTCCCTCCTGGCAGCGATCAACCGCGCCATCAAGGCCGCGGACCTCTGGGCGATCATCCGTCAGAGGTTCGGAGGGGGTAATCCACCATGAACTACGAATTGATCGGTTCCATCGCCTGCGGACTGATAGCGCTGTGGGCAACCTGGTGCGTGCTGAGCGGCAAGGTTAGGGATGGCATCGTTGGGAAGCTGATCTACTCCGCGATCGCTATCAGTGGTTTCGTTGTGATGACGCGCAGCCAGAACATTTTCATTGGGCCGACCACTGCTGGTTTGACGCTACATGTATCGCTGGCATTGGCGGGGGTTCGGCACGTATTCATAGTCATCTGGTGGCAGCGGGTCAAAGCCTGGCTATGCCGGACACTCAACTGCGAACACTGCCTGGATTGCAGTAAGGGCCACGCGCCTGATAAGCGCCATAAAAGCTGATGGTTGAGGTGTGACATGGTCAGGATCGACGCCAGTACCAATGTGGAAGAGCTTTCGAAGGCCTTGCGCACCCTGGGTAGCAAACAGCTTCCTTTCGCATTGGCGCTCACGGCAACACGATTGGCCATGCTGGTGAAGCAAGGCGAGCTTGCGGTGATGCGGGAGCGGTTAGATAGACCGACCGCGACCACAATGAATAGCCTCTATGTGAAGGCCGCCAAGAAGGGCAACCCTGAGGCGCGTGCCTTCTTCAAGGATGCGTGGACATCAGGCGTTCCCGCCGATACGTATCTTCAGCAACCGGTGAAGGGTGGCCGCCGACCGCATAAGCGGTTCGAGAAAGCCCTTATTGCTCGCGGCATCATGAAGCCGGGGCAGTACGCGATCCCGGCAGGATCTGCTCTCAATCAGTTCGGTAACGTACCTCGCGGCACGATCATGAAGATTCTGTCGGGGCTGAGTGCGGCCGAGACGGTCAGTGGTGTGCAGGCCAATGCCACGAACAGCAAGCGCAGTAAGCGCAAAGGTAACGCTGACAGGTATTTCGCTGGTGATGTCGATGGTACGCAGGGCATCTGGGAAAGGAAGAAGTCCGCTTTCGGTGATGCCGTTCGCCCTGTCTTCATCTTCAGTGAGAGCGAGCCTGGCTATCGGGTGATCGTCCCGTTCTACAAGATCGCAGACAACATCGTGAAGGCGAACCGAGCGAAGGAGTTCGCAAGCGCGATGGATCAGGCACTGTCCACAGCCCGGGGCTGACGGTCAGGGGAGGGGGTACCCCCCTTTGGGTCCTTCACAGGCCCCCAGCCCCTTGCGGGTAATTCGGGCCCCGCGCGCCAAATATGTATGACCTTTTCCACACGGTTGGTTGTTGTTTAATCATGGCTAAAAAAGAAACAACCAAACAGCGCGGGTGGCTGAACAAATCCGAGATGGCTTCGAGCCTGGGGATTTCCCCGCAAGCCTTTGACAAATGGGGAGTTGCGCCCATCGAGCGCATCGGTCGAGAGGCGTTCTACACCGTGCAAAACGTGGTCGAAAACCGCGTTGAACACGCGCAGCGGAAACAACAACCGGCGGGGGAGGGAAGCGAAGGCGTTGATCCGATGATCGAGTACAAGCTGCTCGAGGAGCGCCGCGGTCTCACCGCCGCCCAACGGATTGCCCAGGAGAAGAAGAACCAGGTACTGGACAAGCAGCTGGTGCCCGTCCCATTCGCCACATTTGCCCTTGCCAAAATCGCCGCTCAGATCGGCTCGAAACTGGACACCGTCGGCAAGACCGTCACTCGACGTCACCCAGAGGTTGACCCTCGAATCATCGAGTCGGTCGAGCGGGAGATCGCGCTTGCTCGAAATATTGCTGCCAGCTTTGGCGAGCAACTTCCGGAATTATTAGATGAGTACGTTGAGTCCATGGCTGAATGATCTGCGTAAGTCGATCAAGCTAGGACTCCAGGCGCTCTACAAAGAACCACCGCAAACCGCCGTCGAGTGGGCGGATGCAAATTTCTATATGTCTGCCGAGTCCTCCTACAACGAGGGTAAGTGGACGACCGAGCCGTTTCAGGTTGCAATCCTGAACAGCATGGGAAACGATCTGATCAACGTCGTCAACTTCATCAAGTCGGCGCGGATCGGTTACACCAAGCTGTTGATGGCGAACATCGGCTACAAGATCCAGCACAAGCGCCGCAACGTCATGATGTGGAGCCCGACCGACCCGGACGCCGAGGACATCAGCAAAAGCCACGTCAACGGCATGATCCGTGACGTTCCTGTGCTGGGCGACTTGGCTCCTTGGTTCGGCCGCAAGCACAGCGACAACACCCTAGACCAGAAGATATTCGCCAACCGGCGAACCCTCTGGATTCGGGGGGGCAAGGCTTCGCGCAACTACCGTGAGAAATCCGCTGACGAGGTGATCTACGACGAGCTCTCGAACTTTGACGAAAGCGTCGAAGGCGAGGGCGCACCGATCACGCTGGGTGACAAGCGACTCAACGGTGCGATCTACCCGAAGTCGATTCGTGGCTCTACGCCAAAACGTGTCGGCTCCTGCCAGATCACCAAGGCCGTCGAAGAGTCACCGTACCTGCTCAAATTTCATATTGACTGCCCGCACTGCCGGCAAGAGCAGACGCTCAAGTGGGGCGGCAAGGATTGCGAGTTTGGCCTGAAGTGGGAAAAGAACGTGCTGGGTGAGGCCGAGAAAGCCTGGTACGTGTGCGAACACGCGGCTTGCATCATCTGGCACAACGAAATGGTCGAGGCGTCCAAGACGGGCCGGTGGATCTGCGAGCACACCGGTATCTGGACCCGCGACGGCATGGACTGGTTTGGCGCGGATGACGAAATCATCCGCACGCCACGCTCGGTCAGCTTCAGTATCTGGGCGATCTACAGCACCTGGAGTACCTGGCTCAGCCTGGCCGAGGAATGGCTGAAGATCAAAGGCGATGTGTCGAAGCTGATCACCTTCATCAACACGACCCGCGGCGAAACATGGGACGACGACCAGGGCGAGAAACTTGACTCGGAAGTTCTGTACGGCCGCCGCGAAGTTTTCCCACAGGTACCGGCCCTCGGTCTGGTCCTGGTCGGTGGTATCGATACGCAGGACGACCGTTTTGAGGGTCGCGTATGGGCGTTCGGCCCCGGCGAGGAAGCCTGGTTGGTCCATCGTTTTATCTTGATGGGCGACCCAGCCAGCGAAGAACTACGCCGCAAGGTGGGGCTTGAGTTGCACCGGCAGTTCACCCGCGTGGACGGCACCATCATGAAGGTGGAGCGCTGGACATGGGACGCCGGCGGCCACTATGCCGACGAGGTCTATGCAGAGAGCCGCAAGCACGGCGTGCACTGGGTTGTTCCAATCCGTGGCGCGACTGTCTACGGCAAGCCGATCGCGAACTTCCCGCGCACAAAGAACAAGGTGCACAAGGTCTTCCTCACCGAGGTCGGTACCGACAACGCCAAAGAGCTGCTCTACAGCCGGATGGGGCTGCCCGTCGATACGGCTGCGTCACAGGCGGGCGTGTCTCAGCCTGGGGTGGTTCACCTTCCAGCCAACGACGCGATCTGCGACGAATCGGAGGTGAAGCAACTCACCTCAGAAAAGAAAAAAGCAGCCATATCCAAAGGCAAGCGTGTGATGCGCTGGGACAGCGGTGGCCGCCGAAACGAGGCGCTCGACTGCTTCGTGTACGCGCTCGCCGCGCTGCGCATCTGCCAGCAGCGGTTCGGTCTTGATCTCGATCTGCTGGTTGCTGCTGTCACTGGCGGCAATGAGCCGGACGCTGAAGAACGGCCGCGGAAGAAATCCTCTCACTGGAATAAAAACTGATGGCCTACACGATCGAGCAATACAACGCCCTGCAGGCGGCCATCGCCGAAGGGGCGTTGTCGGTCCGCTATGCCGATAAGAGCGTCACCTACCGCTCACTCGACGAGATGATGCGGATCCTTAAGCTGATGGCCACCGAGCTTGGACTGAACGCCTGCAACGACGGCGGCCGTCGGTACGCCTCGTTCTCCAAGGGGCACTGACATGGGGATGATTGATGATCTTTTCCCCGGTTTCGCTGCCAAGCGTTCAGAACAGCGGTTGAAGAAAGCGCGTACCGAGTTAGCGCTGGACATGATCAAGCGCCGTTTTGAGGGCGCCGCTGGTGGTCGCCGTAATGATGGTTGGCGTGCGACCGGTGCTGACGCCAACGTTGAGAACGCTCCGGCATTGGCCAAGCTTCGCAACCGGGCCCGCGATCAGCGCCGCAACAATCCGTTCGGTGAGCGTGGCATCACCGGGATTGCCGACAACGCTGTCGGGGCCGGCATCGTTCCACTGCCGTTGGCGAAACGCGATCGTGATGGATTGAGGTTGATGGATCTGTGGAAGGCCTGGGCAGAGACAACTGATTGTGATGCCGACGGCCTGGATAATTTCTACGGCCTGCAGCACATGATCATGGAGGCAGTCGCCGAGAGCGGTGAGTGCCTGGTTCGCCGGCGCCGTCGCTTCAGCTCCGATGGTTTAGCCGTTCCTGTACAGCTCCAGGTTCTGGAGGCCGACTTCCTCGACGAGTCGAAGGCGGACATCGTCGGGCTCAACCGGATCATTCAGGGCGTTGAGTTCGACGCTCTTGGTCGTCGGGTTGCGTATTGGTTGTTCGATGAGCACCCGGGCGCGAATGCCGTCTGGGGTTCTCTGCAATCGCGGAGGGTCCCGGCCGAAGATGTGATTCACGTCTTCCTGCGCAAACGTCCGGGGCAGGCGCGCGGTTACAGCTGGCTGGCACCAGTCATCCAGCGCATGCGCAACTTCGATGAAATGGAAGATGCGGTGATGGAGCAGGCCAAGATTGCCTCTTGCTTCGCAGCGTTCGTCACCAAGGACGAAAACAGCGGTACGCCGGGCGGTAAAAAGCCGGCGCTTATTGATCGTGTTGAGCCTGGAATCGTTCAGGAGCTCGGCTTTGGCGAAAGCGTCAGCTTCGGCACACCGCCGACATTCAACGGCTACACGACCTACTCCTGGCAACAGCTGCACGCGATGGCAGTCGGCTTGGGCGTTCCATACGAATTACTTACTGGCGACCTCAAGGGCGTCAACTTTTCGAGCGGGCGAATGGGTTGGCTGAACTTCGCCCGCCGGGTGGACGTTTGGCAGTGGCGGATGTTGATTCCCCAACTGTGCGATCAGGTCTGGCGCTGGTTCATTGAAGCTCAAGTACTCCTCCCTGGTGGTGTGACTGACGACGTCAAGGCCTATTGGGTACCGCCGCGCCGCGACATGGTCGACCCAAAAGCAGAAACGGAAAACGTTATCACCCGCGTGCGCAACGGTTTGACCACCTGGCCCGACGCTTTGCGGGAGCTCGGCATCACGGACCCAAAACGCCACGCCGAGCAAATCCAGAAAGCAAACGAAATGATCGACGAGTACGGGTTGGTGCTGGATTGCGACCCGCGCCGAGTTGCGGCCGCCGGTTCTCCGAGCCAGCCACCAGCCACAGAAGAGAAACCAGACGATGCCAACTCCGAATCAGGCGACGACGAACAAGACGCATGAAACACCAATGCTCAGCCTGCGCGCCGCCGTGCGTGCGGGATCGGTAGACGTTGACGCGCGGACTGTCGAACTGACCTGGACCACTGGCGCAAAGGGGCGCCGTTGGTCCTGGGATGTCGGCAGTTACATGGAAGAGCTGGAGGTCAGCGAGGACGCGGTCCGGTTGGATCGCCTCAACAACGGCGCCCCATTCCTGAACGCTCATAACTCCTACGAACTCGACGACGTGATTGGCGTCGTCGAGAAGGCCTGGATCGATGGGGCAGAGGGTCGTGCCCTGGTCCGATTCAGTAAGCGCGACGACGTCGAGAAAATCTTCAGCGACGTCCAGGACGGGATCCTTCGCAACATCAGCGTCGGCTATGCGGTGCACCGATACGAGGTGACCGAAAACGCCGACGACAAGCTGCCGACCTATCGCGCCGTCGATTGGGAGCCCATGGAGCTTTCACTGGTTCCGATCGGCTTCGACGACGGCGGCAAGTTCCGCAGCGCCAAGACTGCCGACGAATACAAAGGGCAGCGCTTTAACACCATTTTTGAAGTTCGGGAGGCAAATCAGCCAACCGGAACAACGGCCGCCGTGCCTACGACCCAAGAGGAAGATGCAATGACCGAAGAAGAGAAGCGTGCGGCGGAAGAGGCGAAACGCGCGGCCGATGAAACCCTGCGCCGCGAATCCGCGGAAGCTGAACGCAAACGAAGTCTGAACATCCGCACCATGGCGCGCAAAGTGCAGCTGGACGACGAAGCCTTTGTCGAGGACCTGATTGAGCGCGGCGTTTCCGTTAACGATGCCAGCATCGCGCTGATCGACAAGGTCGCCGAGAAACAGACTAAGGATCAGCCAAATACCCGCAGCAGCCAACCGACTATTGTGACGGGCGGCCAAGACGTTGCCGTACTGACTGCCAAGCGCTCTGCTATGCAAAATGCTTTGCTACACCGTTGCGATGTCAGCATCAAGTTGGAAGATGCTGGCCGCGAATTCCGAGGCATGCGCCTGGTGGACATGGCTCGCGAGTTCGTCGAGATGGCCGGTGGTAATGCCCGCGGCATGACTCCACAGGAACTGGCCCGTGCGGCTCTGGGTTGCGATCGCCAGGCCGTCCGGGCTGCTGGCATGCACAGCACCAGCGACTTCCCGCTGCTTCTGGGCAGCACCGTCAACCGCACCCTGCGTGATGCCTACACCAACGCTCCGCAAACCTGGCGTCCGCTGGGCCGCCAGACCACCGTGCCGGACTTCCGCGCCGTGACCCGCGCCGCGCTGGGCGACATCGCTGCGCTGGAACAGGTCAAGGAGCATGGCGAATACAAGTACGGCACGCTGTCCGAAGACGGTGCACCGATCAAGGTCGCCAAGTTCGGTAAGATCATCGCCCTCACTTGGGAAACCATTGTGAACGATGACCTCGGTGCGCTCACCCGCATCCCGGCAGCCCTTGGTAATGCCGCTGCGGCGACCGAGTCCAACGTGGTTTGGGCGCTTCTGCTCGGCAACCCCAACTTCACCGATGGCACTCCATTTTTCCACGCTGACCACGGCAACCTGGCTGCGTCTGGCGGCGCGATCAACACTACCACCCTGGCTGCCGCCCGCGCCGCGATGCGCAAGCAGAAGAGCAAGGCAGGCGAGTTCCTCAACCTGGCGCCAGAGTATCTGGTTGTCGGTCCGGATAAAGAGCTGGAGGCCTACCAGTTCACCAGCTCGGTATACGTGCCCGCGAAGAACGCCGACATCAACGATGTCCGCAACGCCTCGTTAAACGTGATCGTGGATGCTCGCATCACCGGCAACCAGTGGTACCTGTACGCCGCTCCCGGCGCAGTCGATACCTTCGAATACGCCTACCTCGAAGGCGAGCAGGGCGTGTTCACTGAAACTCGCGAAGGCTTCGAGGTCGACGGGATGGAAATCAAGGCCCGTCTGGTCTTTGGCGCGGCCAACATCGATTACCGCGGCGCATACAAAAACCCGGGCGCGTAACTCTCCAGTTCGACCTGAACCCCAAAGGGCGCCGCGTGGCGCCTTTTTCGTTTTCCAGTTTCAGTCTCTGAAGGGGACCTTGCATGAAGACTTTCATCCAGAACGGTGACTGCATCACCGTTCCTGCACCGGCCGGCGGCACCACCTCGGGCGAGCTGTACAAAGTTGGTGGTTTGATCGGCGTGGCAGCCACCACCGAAGTTGCAGGCGCGCCTGTGGTGCTCAAGCTCGACGGTGTTTTTGGCCTGAACAAAACCAGCGCCCAAGCCTGGGCAGTGGGCGACCTGCTGTTCATGAACACCACCACCCGAGTGCTGACCAACGTGTCTGCCACCGGCCTGGTGCTGGTCGGCATGGCCACCGAGATCGCGGCCAACCCGAGCGCGACCGGTGCCTGCCGACTCAACGGCGTATCTGCTCCGGCGCCTGTGTAAATGGGCTGGGCCTCAATGGCCCAGCGCATGCTCGGCGTTTCGATCCGCACCTTCAGCGAACCATCAGCGACCCTCGATCCTGAGGGCGCTGTGTACTGGCTGACTGGTGGGGTAGAGCCCGGTGTGCCTCTGGCCCAAGCCGTGTTCGATACCGCACACATCTCCATTGACCCGGAGACAGGTGCGCCGGTGTCGAGCCAGAACCCAATCCTTGGCATTCGCCTGGTCGATTTACCAAACAACCCAACTAACCGTGACCGGGTTCGAGCTCGCGGTGTGTTGTACATGATCAATGAGCCGCAGTTCGATGGCGTGGCCGGCGTGACGATCACTCTTCGGAAGGTATGACCATGGCGCACCCAAGAGAATTGATCCGCAAGCAGGCCGTTGCGGTGCTGCTGGGCGCTACCAATGCCGGGGCCAGCGTTTATGCCAGCCGTGTGAGGCCGCTCATTTCCAACGGATGGCAGAGCGAACTCCCCGCAATCATCGTTTACACGATGGACGAAGCGGGAGAGATCTTTAACCAGGCTCCGCGCGAGTACCTGCGCAAGGTCGAGCTGGTGGTGGAAATCCACGCTGAAGGCAATGCAGCGCTGGACGACACCCTGGATACGCTGGCTCGGCAGGTCGAACGTCTCCTGCTCATGGACGACACCCTCGGCGGCACGGCAAATGATCTGCAATACGTGCGCTCGCGCTTGGTGCTGCTCGATCAGTCGGAGCAACTCACCGGCGCCTGCCGCCTGATCTTCGAGGCCAAATACTTCGATCGTCACCCTGATGACCTGTTCAACCAAAGTCTGCCTGACCTGAACACGGTCACGACCGAGTACAGCCTGAACAACGCACAACCCAATCCGGTGGATCGTGCCAAAACGATCATCGAGGACCTGAACCCATGACAACGCAACAGCACGTTAAACCCGCCGTCGGCTGCCTGGTGCGCGACCCGGTGACTTATGAGGCCCTGCCGGTGGAAGGCAAGCTGGTTGAAATGAACAGTTACTGGGTGCGCAAAGCAGCGGCCGGTGACATTGAAATCGTCGAGCCTGCCACGCAGGACCTGAAAACCAAGGGTGACAAACAATGAGCGTCGGATTTAACACAATCCCGGGCCCTGGCGCCCTGCGCAAGCCTGGCGTGTACAGCGAAATCGATAACAGCCAGGCGGTGAGTGGCCCCCAGGTCGTGACTTATCGTCGTCTGCTGATCGGGCAAAAGCTCGTCGCCGGCCTCGCGCCTGCGGGCGCGTTGATCCGTATCACCAGCGCTGCACAAGCCGACACCCAGTTCGGAGCGGGTTCGATGCTGGCCGGCATGGTCCGTGCGGCTTTGGCTGTGGACAGCTACACCGAGCTGCAGGTCATGCCGTTGGCCGATAATGCCGCTGGCGTCGCGGCGACCGGTACCCTCGCGTTCACCGGTACCGCCACAGCGTCGGGCACCATCGAGCTGATGATCGCCGGCCGCCGGGTTTCCGTTGGCGTTATCAGTGGCAACACCGCCGCGATCATTGCCACTGCGGTCGCCGCGGCGATTGCAGCCGTCTCCGACATGCCAGTCACTGCGGCGGCCGCTACCAGCACGGTCACGCTCACCAGTCGCCATAAAGGCGAGGCTGGCAACAGCATCAACGCCCGCGTGAACTACTACGCCGGCCAGGCTCTACCTGCGGGGGTGACGCTTGTCATTACCGGGCTTGCCGGTGGCACCAGTAACCCTTCGCTGGCCACGGCACTGGCTGCTATCGGTGATGAGTGGTTCCACGCCTGGGGCGTCGCGTATTCCGATGCCGCTACGTTGGCCGAGCTCAAAGTAGAGCTGGATAGTCGCTTTGCCTGGGGTCGTGAAATTGAAGCGCATGCGTTTACGGCCGCACGCGGTACGCAGGGTACGCTCAGTGCTCTGGGGCGAACCCACAACAATGAACACCTGGTCATCGCGATGGCCAACGACGAGCCGATGCCGGCTTACGAAAAGGCCGCTGAAACGATGGCGATCGCTGCGTACTACGCGGCCATTGATCCAGCTCGCCCGATTCAGAACCTGCCTTACGTGTGGTGCCTGCCACCGGCAGCCGCCAATCGGCTGACCAACCAGGAGCGAAACCTGCTGTTGTTCGACGGCATTGCGACCACGAAGGTGAGCTCCGATGGTGTGATGCTCGTCGAGCGCTTGATCACCACCTACAAAACCAACGCAGCTGGCGCATCGGATATCAGTTATCTGGACAGCGAAACGCTGTTCACCCTGATGTACATCCGCCACGACTGGCGCGACTACGTCCTGCGCAAGTACCCGCGGCACAAACTCGCCGACGACGGAACCCGTTACGGCATCGGACAGGCAGTAGTCACCCCGGTCGTGATGAAGGCGGAAGCCATCGCCAAGTTCCGCGAGTGGGAGGATTTGGGTCTGGTCGAGAACATCGACGACTTCAAGGCCAACCTCATTGCCGAGCGCAATGCCAGTGATCCGAACCGAATGGATGTGCTCTTGCCGCCGGACCTGGTCAATCAACTGCGGATCGTCGCCAACAAAATTCAGTTCCGCCTGTAACGGCGGCAGCCAGGAGAAATAGAACATGGCAGGCAAAAACCGCATCGGCGGGATCATCGCCTTGAAGGTCAACGGCGACATGTACTTCGCCAAGGGCAACTTCACCTACAACCTCGGCAAGCCGAAGAAGGAGGGTGTGGTCGGTAGCGATCGCGTCCACGGCTACAAGGAAGTGCCGCAGGTGCCTTTCATTGAGGGCGAGATCACCGACCGCAATGAGTTGAATCTGGAAGACCTGGTCACCCTTGATGACGCTACTGCCACGCTGGAACTGGCGAACGGCAAGGTCATCATGCTCCGTGAAGCCTGGTACGCCGGCGAGGGCACCGGCAACACCGAAGAGGGCAACATTGCTCTTCGTCTCGAAGGCATGTCGGCTGAGGAGGTTCGCTAATGGCAAAGGAAAAAGTTATCCAGTTGGTCGAGCCGGCCGAATTTGGCAAGCAATCCTTCACCGAGGTCACCGTCACCCGGAAGTTGAAGTACCTGCGTGGCCACGCGCTGCGCATTACTTCGGACGGCAAGGGCAGCGGTGGCGTCGACATGGACTTTGCCACCCTGATTGACCTGGCGGCCAAGATGGTTGGCCAGCCACCCGCCATGATCGAAGAACTCAGCGAGGATGATCAGGCGATCCTGATTCAAGAAGCCCGAGATTTTTTACTGAAGCACCTCGGGGGTGGGAGTCAGGAGTGACTGTCGTCGTCAAGGTGATGGGCGTTCAGCCCACGGAAGTCATGGAAATGGATTTCGAACAGCTGGACTGGTGGCTTGAGCGCACTGAGGAATGGGTCGGATGGCAAACAACGGATACTCCCTAGACGTCGTCATCAAGGCCGTCGACAAGCTCACTGCGCCATTGCGCGGCATATTCTCCAAGGTTCGTGCCGCCAGCGCGGGCGTGTCTGGGGCGCTTGATCGTACCGGTCTGCCGGTTTTCGCCAATAGCTTGAAAAATGTTGGCGGGGCGATAGGCGGGGTCGGCAGTGCGGTCGGTCAAAGCACGTCCAAACTTCTTGGACTAGGGGCTGCCCTGGGCGTCACCGGGGCGGCGTTCGGAGTTTTCGTGAATAGTTACGTAGATGCCACCGGGTTCATTGGTGACACTGCCAACAGGACAGGCATCAGCCGGAAGCGATTCCAAGAGCTTGGTTTGGCTGCGCAGCTCAGCGGTTCATCGGCAGAAGGGCTGGCTGGCGCGTTGGCGAAAATGAATCTCGCGGTGGGTAATGCCAGCAAGGGGTCGAAAGAGTTCAAGGATATGTTTTCGGGACTCGGCATCAAACTGAAGGACTCATCTGGCAACCTGAAAAGTACTGATGAGCAGTTCGATATGTTTGTTGACCGAATTTCCAAGATCAAGAACCCGGCGCTTCAGGCCCAAGCCGCAATCAAGATTTTTGGCAAAAGCGCTACAGAACTGTTGCCACTGATTCGCGGCGGGAAAGATGGTCTTGATCAGATGGCAACCGAAGCTCGGCGGCTCGGTATCGTGCTTTCTGATGAGGCTGTTGGGGCTGGCGAGGACTTCGGGGACACGCTCGATACATTGAAATTTGCCTTCAAAGGTGTGGGCAACACCATTGCTTCGGCCATCGTTCCGCAGCTGGACAAAATGTCCAAGATGCTGATTGAAACCATCGTGAAGTATCGGCCACAAATCGAAGCGTTTGCCACCAGTTTTGCGAAGAATCTCCCCGGCAATATCGAAAAAGTCACGGGTTTTATTGGTGATTTGTACGATGGGGTTAGGCCACTGATCAATCTCGTGGGCGATCTGAGTGACGTCTTCGGTGGTGCGAATCTGATCTTCGCGACGCTCGGTTTGTACATCGGCGGCGGGCTGGTGATGAGTGTTCTGAATCTGGCGCTCGCCTTGAAGGGCCTGGGCGTAGCAATTGCGCTAACTCCTGTCGGCTGGTTCCTCGGCGCAGTTGTCGCGATCGGTGCCGCGGCGTTTGTCATCTACCGAAATTGGGACAGCATCGTCTCGTTCTTCACTGAGAAGTGGACTGGCGTGAAAGCGGCGTTCAGTGACGGCATCATCAACGGCATTGTGAAGCTTTGGCTTGAGTACAACCCGGTCACCTTGATGATGGAGGCTTTCAACGGGCTGGTCCAATACCTGACTGGCTGGGACCTCCGCGCAATCATTGGGGCAAAGTTCAGCGCGATTGTTCAGGTTTGGAACGAGAACAACCCGGTCACTTTGATGCAGGAGTCCTTCGGGGGGCTGATCAAATATCTGACCGGGTGGGACCTAGGAGCAATCCTCGGTTCGAAAATCGCGGATGCCGTCGCGGCGATAAAAAATGGTCTGCCCGATTGGGCCAGAAAGCTGCTTGGTATCGACGGCGCCTCGATGGGTGACGCGACGGGTGATGATCCCGGAACCTCCAACATCGCCGCAGCCTTGGCCGCCGATCCAAACGCAGCGCTTGGGCCTCGCCGTTCTGTCAGTGAGTTGGGCCAGCGCGCAGCTCAGGTTGGTCAAACCGCTGCGCAGGCAGTCGAACAGCCAACGCAGAAAGTGCTGGTGCAAGTCGACATGAACAACCTGCCGCCAGGCACCAAGGTCAAAACCGAGGGCAGCCAGGGTGCGACGTTCGACACCGACCTCGGTTACTCAATGATGGCCCCCTAACCGGAGTTTTCCATGACTTGGCGAGACACCTACCGCGCCGCGACTTTTCGCGGCGTGGCCTTTTTTGTGGAAAGTGCGGACAGCAGCCACGGTCGGCGTCAAGCCGTGCACGAAACTGCGCAGCGCGACACTCCGTACACCGAAGACCTGGGTCGAAAGTCCCGCGAGTTTTCGGTCATCGGTTACCTGCTCGGCAAGGACTACCATTTAAACCGGGACGAACTGATCAAGGCCTGCGAGGTCGCGGGCCCGGGTGCTTTGGTTCACCCATATCGCGGGGAAATGAGCGTTGTTTGTCGTGGCCTGAACATCAGCGAGACCGCGGCTGAAGGCGGAAAGTGCACGATCGCACTCACGTTTTTGGAGGCAGGGGAGGCGGCCTACCCATCGGCAAGCGTTGATAGCGTCAATTCGATCAGCGCCAAAGGCAGCACCGTTACCGCAGCAGCGGAAAAAAGCTTTGTGTCTGACTTCCTGACCACTGGATTTCCCGCCTACGTGGCGGAATCTGCTGCGTCCGGGCTGGCAGCCCTGGGTGAGTACATGGCGGCGCCGGGCTTGAGCTTCTCCGGCGACTTGAAGGCAGCCTCTGACTTTTACCTGCAAGCGCGCGGACTTGCATCCGACGCTTCAAGTTTGGTCCAGAAGCCACTGAATATGGTCAGCCGTATCACAGGCTTGATAGGTTCGGTCCGCTCAGCTTTTGGAACAAACGCTTTCAGCATGCTGACCAGTTTGTTTGACCGGTCGCCGACAACCTATACGGGCAGTACCGCGACGCCAAGCCGCCAGCAGCAGGCCACCAATGCAATTGCGATGAATGCACTGGTGCGCCAGGTGGCTGTAGCCGAGGCGGCCAAGGCGGCGGTCGTCACGCAAACCCCGGTGGTTACAACGACGAGCACCACGCAGTCGACGCCGGGGGCAGCGCCGGCAACGACGGGAGCAGCTCAGACGGCGCCCGGTGTTACCCAAACACTCCCTGTTCCAACCGTTTACGACAGCTACCAGGCAGCAATCAAGGTCCGTGAGGATTTGGTCGACCGTATAGATGCCGAAAGCGAGGTCACTCCGAACGATGAGGTGTACGTCGCATTGTCTGATTTGCGTACGAGTGTGGTTCAGGCCGTGCCAAATCCTGAGCAAAACCTTGCCCGGATTGTTCAATACGTACCGCGAGAAACGTTGCCTTCCCTGCTGGTGGCTTATCAGATCTACGGCGACGCCGGCCGCGCCGATGACATCGCTACGCGCAATTCAGCGCGACATCCTGGGTTTTTAACGGGCGGACAACAGCTCGAGGTACTCGCAGATGGATGACTTGGAGCTGCTGGTCAACGGTATGAAATACGCCGGCTGGACTTCTCTTGGGGTCACCCGTGCGATCGATGCGGCAACCACGGCCTTCACGGCAACGCTCACGGAAAAATGGGAGGCGGGAAACAGATCGCCGGCACAGGTGGAGCCCTGGCCGATTCTGCCGGGTGATGCGTGCGAGGTCAGGCTAGCCGGGTTTCCGATGGTGATCGGCTACGTTGATATTTTCAAACCGTCCTACAGCGCGAACGACCACACGATCAATGTTCAGGGCCGGGATAAGGTTGCCGACCTGGTGGATTGCAGTGCCGTGCACGCCCCGGATGAATGGAAAAACATCGATCTGCTCAAGTTTGCGCAGATCCTCGCGGCTCCGTTCGGCGTGACGGTGAAGGCGGATATAGCCGTTGGTGAGCCATTTCAGGTCTGCAAGCTTCAGCAGGGTGAAACAGCCTTCAAAGCGATCGAGCGCTACGCCCGGCAGCGCAAGGCGCTGTTAATGCCTGACGGCGCTGGCGGGTTGTTGATTACCCGCGCCGGCGTTCGGCGCGCCACAACTGCGCTTGTGCAGGGTGAAAACATCCTCAATGCCAGCGGCACCATTGATCACAGCCAGCGGTTCAGCAACTACCAGGTGAAGGGTCAGGCAAGTTACAGCCCCGACAGCACCGGAGAAACCGAGGCTCACATCGAAGGCAGCGTTACCGACAGCAGCATTAGACGTTATCGACCAATGCTGCTGGTCGCCGAGATCGGCGGCACAACAGCAAGCCTGCAGGATCGCGCCACGTGGGAGGCGAACAGCCGAATTGGCAAATCCGCTGCTGCCAGCGTCTCAGTCTATGGGTGGCGGCAAAGCCCGGGCGGAGCACTGTGGGAGCCCGGCATGCTGGTCTATGTCCGTTCGTCCTGGCTACGCATGGACGGGTGGATGCTGATTCGCCAGGTCACTTACGAGCGCGGCGAAGGCGGGACCACGGCCAAGCTTGAGATCGTCAGCCCGCAGGCCTTCGACCCTGAGCCCCCAGACGGTAAGAAAGCGAAAAAAACGAAGGCCGGCAAAAAAGGCCAGCGGAATATCTGGGCCGAGGCCATTGGCGAAGAGGATCCACCGAAATGAAGGAAGCGCTCCGCGAGATTGGCAGCCGCGTAATGATGATGTTTTCCCGTGGCGTGCTGCGGGGCGTCAATGATTCCGGCCCAAGGCAACAGGTGCAGGTTGAGCTGCTCAAGGACGAACTGCGCGATGGCCTTGAGCACATGCAGAACTACGGCTTCACCAGTCACCCGCAAGGCGGTGATGTTGCGGTCGCTTTTCTGGGTGGCAACCGGGAGCAGGGAATTGTCCTGGTGGTCGATGACCGCCGGTACCGCATTCCCTTGCTTGCCGGTGAGGTGGCCATCTACGACGACTTGGGCAACAAGGTCGAGTTGCTACGCGAGATGGTGAAGGTGACGGCGGTTCAGCACCTTGAAGCGGTGGCGCCGACGATAAAGGTGGTGGGCAACCTAGAAGTGATCGGAGACATCACCAGCACCGGCACCGTCACGAACAATGGCAAGGACATCGGCAGCACCCATAAACACGGCGGGGTTACTGCCGGCAGTGGAAACTCAGGAGTGCCGATCTGATGGCTGATGCCGCAATGGTAATGACCGAAAACGGCGGAGAGTTGGTGTTGTCGGGTTTCGATTTGGCGCGTGATGACGGCCTGGAGACGGCAGTCATCATCAGCCTCTTCACCGATCGCCGTGCCAGCGCTGAACAGATCCCTGTTGAGCTACCGCAGGATGATCTGCGTGGCTACTGGGGTGACATCAGCAATGCAACGACTTCTAACCAGACCGGATCGCTGCTTTGGTTGCTGGCGCGTGAAAAGCAACTTCCACAAGTCCTTGGCCGTGCTCAGCAGTATTGCCGAGAGGCACTGGCCTGGATGGTGGAGGACCTGGTCGCGACTCGCGTTGAGGTGGCTGCGGAGTTCGTCGCCCAAGGCTGGATGTTGATCCTCGTCGATATTTTCCGGCCAACCGGTTCTCCGGTTCGCTATCGCTTCAACTATGAATGGGCGGCTCAAGCCGCGAAGAGGTCCGCCTGATGCCATTTGCTCGACCAACATTGACCGAGCTGATCGACCGCGTCATTACCGACATCAGCAGCCGGGTAACGGGCGTCGACGGCGCGGTGCTGCGGCGCTCACTGCTCGGAATCATTGGCCAGTCTGAGGCCGGCGCGGTCCATCTGCTCTATGGTTTTCTGGATTGGATCGCCAAGCAGTCGATCATCGACACGGCCGAAAAAGAATACCACGAGCGCTGGGCCGCAATCTGGAAGATCACCCGAAAAACCGCCGATTTCGCCAGCGGCCAGGCTGCATTCTCCGGTGTCCCAGGTTCAACCATCGTCGATGGCACTATTGTGCAGCGGCAGGATGGTATTCAGTACAAGGTACTCGGCGATGCGATGTTCGGTGCCAGTCCGTTGTCTGTACCCGTGCTGGCCTTGGAGGCGGGGGAGGCCGGAAATTTTGGAATAGGACTGCCGATATTCCTTTTATCCCCGATTGCTGGCGTCCAGTCGACAGGGACGACGGCGACCACAATCGAAGGCGGCGTTGACACGGAGTCGGATCAACGACTGTTGGCCAGGCTGCTGGCGCGTATTCAGCAACCTCCGCACGGCGGCGCGGATTTTGATTACCAGATGTGGGCTTTGGAGGTGGCCGGTGTAACCCGGGTGTGGGTGTATCCGCGCCAGATGGGCGCCGGTACCGTGACGGTCTTGTTCGTCTGTGATGACCTTCCAGACATCATTCCAGCACCGGCCAAAGTGGCGGAGGCCCAGGCCTACATTAATGCCCGACGCCCGGTCACCGCCGAAGTGTTTGTGGCCGCTCCTATAGCCGATCCGCTCAATGTGACCATCAAGCTGCTTCCGAACACTGCTGCCGTCCGCGCAGCCGTCACCGCCGAGCTTGCGGATCTGATCGCTCGCGACTCAAAACCGGGAGCGCCGACCCTGATCAGCCGGCTGCGGGAATCGGTATCCCTGGCAGCGGGCGAAGCGGATAACGCGATCGTCACACCGACAGCTGACGTGCCTCATGCAACTGGGCACATGGCTACGTTGGGGACACTTACCTTTTCCAGCTTCTAGGGGGCCCAATGCCTACAGCTGCCGAATACAGAGAGCAGCTAAAACAGCTGCTCCCTCCCGGTCAAGCCTTCCCGCGCGACCCAGGCACCACACTCCATGATCTACTCGACGGCATGTCAGTAGAGCTTGCTCGAGTCGATGAGCGGGGCTTCACGTTGCCGCTCGAAGCCAATCCCACGACGTCCAATGAATTGTTGGGTGATTGGGAGCGGGTCGTGGGCTTGCCCGACAGATGTTCCGGAGTGTTGGAGGAAACGATTCAAGGGCGCCGCAATGCACTATTGGCCAAGCTTGCCAGTACGGGTGGGCAGTCGATTGCCTACTTCGTGAGCATCGCTGCAGCGCTTGGATACGAAGTCACCATTACGGAGTTCAGGCCTTGCAGGGTTGGATTCTCAGTGGTGGGCGATGCCCTGACCAATGGCGATTGGCAGTTCGCCTGGCAGATCAACGGCCCTGAGACCACGTTGCTAGCTTTCCGCGTAGGGCTCTCGGCCGTGGGTGAGCCGTTACGTTCGTGGGGCACTGGTTCACTTGAATGCAAGATCAGGCAGCTTGCACCAGCTCACACCATCCCGATTTTTGCTTATGCCAACTCGTCTCTCGATCTGAACTTTGCACTGGATACTTACCTGGTAGCGCAACAGAGTGTGCTGCTTGCCAGCATCGTCAACTTCAGCCGTGCCTCGGCCGGTGGCCGCATAAACCAAGCTAAGAACTTCGAGCAACTCGGATTAAATGTGCCAAGGCTTACCCATTCCAGTGTAACTGGTGTTCGCGAAGGGTTAGTTGTCGAGGCCCCTGCTACAAACCTGATCACCTATTCCAGTGACTTCTCCAACGCCATTTGGGGAAAGGTCAATGTTACCGTTATCCCCGCGGCCGGGATTGCGCCCGACGGGACCAACTCCGCGTTCAAAGTGGTTTCAAGTAATTCGCTGCTTGAACACCACGTCCAACAGTCCAAAGTAACCGATCCCAACACAACGTTTTGGATGGGGGTATATGTAAAGGCAGCAGAGCTGACGAATGTTGCCATTCGAAGCCTTAACTTCGCGGGGCAGTCGATACGAACGGAGCTTCGAGTGAACTTGTTGAGCGGAGAATACACAGTCGCGGGCACTGCTGGCGCTGATGTGCGTGTGGAAAATGCAGGTAATGGTTGGTGGAGGTGCTCAATCCTTTCTGTCCGAAACGGTACCTCTACAAGCAGTACGCTAAGTATCGTAAATATGGATGAGACAGGGTCATTCACTAATCAAGGTGATGGGCTATCGGGCCTTCTGATTTGGCACGGTCAACTTGAGGCGAATGATTATCCGAGCTCACCAATTCCGACCACCTCTGCGACTATCACCCGCGCGATTGATCTGGCCGCAGTGAACGTGGCCCAGTCGTGGTTTGGGCTGCGCGCCGGCACCTTCGTAGTTGATATTGAAACACGGGGGCCATTGACGTCTGCTGCGAATGACCGACGGCATTTGCTCTCGTTGATCAACGGTAACGATCAGCTGTTCGTGTATCTGCAAAGCGGTGGTGTTGCGACCGTTACCCGCACTGCATCAGGCGGGATTTTTACCCAGTCTGTATTCGGCAGCGACCTAACGGCAGGGAAAGTAGCGGTCGCATTTGATGGTGTAAATGTGACAGTGGCCTTGAACGGCGTCGTTCGCACAGTGCCGGCAGTGCTGGACGTTGCCTCCTTGGGTGCCGGTGTTTTAACCGTTGGGGCATCCAATACGATACGCCAGCTTAACGGTGTAGTGCGTAGCCTGCGTTATTACCCGCGGCGCGTCAGTGATACCGACCTCATTGCCTTAACTCAATCCTAGGAAAAACGACATGCATAGAATCGACGGACCTGGTGCTGCCGTAGGCGGCTTTTTCACAGAAGGTGATCCAGTGGGTGGCGTTGCTGCCACGGTTGTTACTGACGACTGGATGAATGACATACAAGAAAATATCATGGCCGTACTTCTTGCCGGCGGAGTGACCCCGACAAAAGGGCGCGCCGCCGATCTAGCCGATGCAATTCGAGCCAGCACGACGGGGCGGCTTCTCAATACTCAGGTGTTCACCAGTTCGGGCACCTATACCCCGACACCGGGGATGAAGTTTGCAATCGTCACTGTGCAGGGAGGTGGCGGTGGCGGTGCTGGTACCACAGTGCCGACAGCTGGTAATGCCAGTATTGGTGCGGGTGGTAATGCCGGAGCCTTCGCAAGAGGGAAGTTTTTGGCAGCGGCAATCGGGGCGTCGCAAGCGGTGACCATTGGTATTGGCGGTACTGCGGGGGTAAGTGCGAACGGCGGCGGTGGAGCAACCACATCTCTTGGCGCACTTATCACGGCGCCTGGCGGCGGTGGCGGAAATATGTTCAACAACGCTGCAGTACCGAATGCCAACGGCAACGGGGCTGTAAGTGCCGCCCCAACGGGCGGAAACATCTATTCGTCCATAGGCGCGGGTGCCACGTTGGCACTTGGGCTCACTACTGCCGTTCTGTTTGGAGGTGGCGGTGGAGCTTCTTTCTTTGGACCTGGTGGCCCTCCAAATGTGAGTGGGAACGTCGGCAACACGGGGATCGGTTATGGATCGGGCGGGGCTGGTGCGGCTACTGTTCCCGCAGGCGGTGTATTGGCTGGCGGTGTAGGAAAGGCTGGGATCATCGTTATCGAGGAGTATGCATAATGAAAACCTATGCAAAAGTTGATAGTGGTGTGGTGACTGAGGTTGTCACGCCAACGCTAGACTTGAATGGAGAGCAGTACCCGCTCGAAGCCTGCTATCCGACTGAGTTTGTGCTTCAGTGTGTAGATATCACGGATCATTCTCCACAACCCGAACAGCGATGGACCTACGATGGGAATTCATTCATTCCTGAGGCACAGCCAGTTGTCGACGTGGTTGGTAACAATGAAGCCAAGAAAGTCGTTCTTCTGAATGAGGCGTCTTTGTCGATGACGCCGTTACTCTTGGCGCTCCAACTTGGTGACGCGACTGAAAAAGAGTCCGCCGATGCTATGGCGTGGCGTCACTATTCACTCGCGCTGCAATCCGTGGACGTTACTCAGGAAAACCCTGTTTGGCCTGTAGCTCCGCAATAACCAATGCTATGAGTAAGTGTCACTCTTTTGCTTTGCTAGGGGTTGATACTTGCTCTGCTTCGGCTTAATAAACGAGTTCATCAGCCTCTGGCAAGGTCGCTCCACTGCTCGCCAAAGAATATAAGAAATCAATATTGTTGCTGCCCAATACATGGGTAGCAGAATCCATACGGGTACTTCTGCGAATACTTGATGTTTAATCATCATCGATCTAATTATGATTTGGTGAACGAGGTAAATTGAAAAGCTCACTTCTCCGAGCAACACCAATGGTCGCCACGACAGAGCATTTGTTACAAGCCCGCCGGTTGAAGCCAGTAAAAATAATGCCAGCGCGAAGAACGGCGCAGCACCGCTACCTCTGACCCAGCCTCTTGTGGTCGCGTCGATCAGGCCGAGCGACTCCAGTTTGAAGGACAGCTCCGGCATGCCTACCGCTCCAAGCAACAGAATGGCGATTGCGGCGATGCCTATAGTGCTTTGTCCGCGGGCAGCCCCCAGTCGATGCCCGAATGACAGGAACGCCTGACCCGCAGCCATGCCGACGACGAACTCGAAAAGCCTGGCTGGCGGCCAGATGTAGACCCACGATGCACTGCTTACCTCATCTGCCGTTGAAGTAACTGGGGTTCCGGTAGATATCGAGATGTAGATTGATGCCGCAGCCAATAGCACTGCCAGCACCAGCTTGATATGCCAGGTCTTGGAAAGGTTAAGAATCAAGAGCGGGAAGAGGGCGTAGAAAAACATCTCCACCGACAACGTCCAGGCGACGCCGTTATAGGCGAAGTAGGTCGAGGGCAGAAGAGCCCACGCTTGCGTGAGCGTGAAACTCGTCCAGAACTGAATAGGTGTTGTTTGAAGTCCTGTGTTAAATGCATATATCCACAAGACCCAAAACAAGAACATTGTAAATAGGTGGGCTGGCCAAACTCTGGCTATTCGCGCCCATATAAACCTCATTGAATTGGTGATGCCGCTCAGGTCTTTGTGTGCATAAGTAAGAATGAAGCCCGACAACACAAAGAAGAATGTCACTCCCTGCGCAAGGTTATAATTCGCAGTTAAAGTCTCACCAACATGAAAATAACCCGCAGAGTGCTGGATGACGATCATTGCTGCTGCGAAGAAGCGCAATGATGTGAGTGCAGGCAGTGATTTTTTCATGAGTGTCCTTCAGGCAGCGCTTCCGTTTGGCAGCGCGCCATTAAATCCAATATCAGTCTTCTTTTCTATCGATAGTTTGGAGCGAGCCATGCCTATCACCGCGCAGCAGTTGCTGCAGATCCTCCCGAACGCCGGCACGCAAGCCGGCGTTTTTGCATCTGCCCTCAACCTGGCTATGGATCGGTACCAGATCAATAGCCGGCTACGGGTGGCTACTTTCATCGCCCAGGTGGGTCATGAGTCAGGCCAGTTCCGTTACGTGAAAGAGCTCGGCGGCGATCAGTACCTGAGCAAGTACGACACCGGGCCGCTGGCAAAGCGTCTCGGCAATTCGCCAGAGGCTGACGGCGACGGACAAAAGTACCGCGGGCGCGGTTTGATCCAGATCACCGGGCACGACAACTACCTGGCTTGCAGCAGGGCGCTATTCGGCGATGATAAATTGCTGCGCACACCTGAGTTGCTCGAGCAGGCTGAGTGGGCAGCCAAGTCGGCGGCGTGGTTCTGGAACTCACGGAACCTGAACGCGCTTGCCGATGCGGGCGACTTCACTCTCATCACCAAGCGGATCAACGGCGGCATCAATGGCCTGGCCGAACGCCAAGCCTTCTACCTCCGCGCGCTGAAGGTGCTGGCATGAACCCGCTCCTGGTCCGCCTCCTTCCTTACGTAGCAGCGGTGGCGCTGGTAACCGGCGCGCTATTCGGCGCCTATCACCATGGGCTATCGGTGAAAGAAGCTGAATGGCAATCCGCCTGGAACGATCGCGATACGCGAGACGCCGAGGCCAAGGCCGAAAATGAAGCTGCGGCCCGAAAACGGGAACAGGCCTACCAACGCTCAATTGAAAAGGCGACTCAAGATGGTCAACGCACGATCGACCAAGCAATTGCTGATGCTGCCGCTGCTCGCGCTTCTGCTGTCGGCCTGCGCGAGGCAGCCGACGACCTTGCCGGTCGCCTCTCAGCCAGTGAAGCCAGCGGCAATTCCTGCACTGCCGCCGCAAGCAAGGCAACTGCCCGCGCCGCAATGGTGCTTGCCGACGTGCTCAAGCGCGCTGACCAGAGAGCGGGCGACCTGGCTGCAACTGCTGACCAAGCCAGAGCCAGGGGAGTGACCTGTGAACGGGCCTATGATGGTCTCTCGCGTTAATTGCGCACATGCTCAACCTCTCAGGTTGAAAGTTTGCAACTCGAGAATGACCCTTTCTTTTTGATCCAGGACCAGCGTCAGACTTCGGATTTTGAAAAGCTGGTCGGTGGTTTCCGCCTCCAGGTTCGCCATCCATGTCCGCTTCTTTGAAAGCTCGATCGACAGCTGGTCGTTCATTTCCACTAGGGTGGAAATATTTTCCTTTGCCGCCTGTAGCTGACGCTTTAGATCCTGAACGTCTTCCTCAAGCATGCTTGCGTAATGCTTTACGGTTTCTAGCCTGGTCGGGCTGCCGAGCCACTCACTGGTGTCTTCGATTTCGTAGGGATCCACGGTCACGCCTTTTGAATACTGTTTGCATATACAGTAATCGAGGCGTGATATTTCCGCGAGGGTTAGGCGACCAGCGATTGGTAGGGGGATGGTGTGAGGTCGGCAGAACGCCGGGAGAAAGGTGAGAAGCCTGTCTAAAACTACCTCGGGCTTGCTCGGATTCATTAGCCCGAAAGGCGCTGAAATCGGGCTAGGGTTTTAGACAATTGCTGATGCATACCCGCGAGATTGAAGGCGTGTAAGCCATTCCCGATAGTACTGATGCATTACCGACGTGCGATGTGCTTCACGGTTCGCTCCAGCCGCTGACAGCGCCATCATAGAATTCCACCGACGCGCCGCGCCCATCACCTTCACCATAGTGCCAAGTCGTGATGAGGCCGCCTTCTACCTTTGTAGGGCTACCGAGCAACCTTTCCACGTCTGCCTCCGATAGACCCTTTTTAAGCCTTCGCCAATTAACTTTGTCTGGTGGAATGGAGGCAGCAGCATTTCGCTGATGCAGTTGATCCTCAAGTGTCGCTACGCGACGCTCCAGGCTGCGAACGGTTTCCTCAAGCTTATCCACTCGAGATTCGGCGGTCGACTGCGCAACGACCTGTCCGCAGGACGCGAGGAAAAAGAAAGAAAGTACGAAAAGATAACGATGTGTAATCACTTGGTTCTTCCTTTGTATGGCTTTCCAATTGTAGTCAATCGGGCGTCATCATCACGGCGAGCGTCATCTTGATGAATTCTTCGTTGCGGTCGATTGCGACCAGGGCGCCACGAACGTTGTCGGCAACCTCTGTCCCGCCGTGTTTCTCGACCCACTCTGACAATTCCATAATCGCGGCCTCGAGCGCGAGTTGGTTTTCGTTGAGCTTGAACAGCAGGGAAGGGAGCAGGTCTGAATTTGGCATCGCGGATCCTCGGTTATGAGGTCAGCGTAGCATCGCATTTGATGGGGAGTTCATGTCGGCAGAACGCCGGAGAAGTGTGCGCAAAACCTCCTCTGGAGGCCGCGTGTTTTCGTTTGCAAAACCACAAAAAAGCGGGTTTTTTGCCGCCCCTAAAATGGGTCATATTCTTTTTAAAACAATAGCTTAGGTTGCTACAGTCCCCAGCATGGGGTGCTAGGGGTCGAGTGTTCGAATCACTCCGTCCCGACCATTTATTCTTTAAGAAATCCAGTCACTTAGCGGTGACTGGATTTTTTTATGGCTGATCGTTTTCTCGCGGAGCTGATTTTTGCCCCCACTGAGGATTTTGATCATCCACTGGTGGGGTGGGATTGGAATTAACATAGGTTAATCCTGGGTGAGGTGTTCAATAGCATCGGGTTGCGAGGCGTGCACGATTGCATCTTTTAAAGGGAGGAGCTTTTTCTTCTTCAGGTATCAAAGTCCACGTATCCGCCACATCTCTCCAGGCAGAGCCCATAAGACTGGCTCCACGGCCTCAAAAAGCCGCGAGGCGAGGCCGTTCCCCCGGTTTCAAGTCAGAGCGTCAGCAATGTCGCATAAAGAGTTTCAGCCTCCTGCAATTCTTCCCGGTGCGTTTGATCGCAGCTGCTCAGGGGCGATACCACAAAATCGCGAGCCCGAGTATTTAAGCTTTCGAATGGATACCTAATAACAAATCGAACGCTAATTGCCATTTAGTTGCATCTGTCGCTCAATTCGGACATTGCGTTGCTTGAAATCGTCTAGGATTAATTTGCTTCCACTCAGTCCTTTAGTGGAATTCCAAAGCTCTGGTACTCGGTGTGGCATTGATCGAACGCGATTTGCCGGCGTATTCGCTACGCCTTCTTCGTGCGTGGCTTAATGGCTGATCTTCCGGGCTGTGTCGTTGTAACAGCAAATTTACAGAATCAATTCGAGGGTTGCGATTTGAAGATAGGGCTGTGGTTTTATTGCCTGAAATTAAGAAAAGTTGACCGCACAGATTGATCCTTACACATCAATAACCTGGAAGGTGACAGTGATGAGTGAAGATAGGAAACCCAACATCGGACCGCAAGATCTGGCTGCGGTAAAAGACTCGCCCTTTCTCCTCAGTCAGCAGGAGTGGTATGCCATCCAGCGCTATGTGATGAGTGTGCTGCAGCTTCCCGATGATGAGAAAAAAATGCGCAAGGACCTGGCCACGGGGCCAGCTGAAAAAATTCCCTACATTGGCCCGTTCGACGAATTCAAGGATCTGCTTACGGGTTATCAGCGCATCATCCCTCACGTCAAAAACTGGAAAGAGAATATATTTCCAAGGACAGTCCAACTGGCGCAGGATATTTCCAACTATGCAACTAGCGCAAGAACTTACTACAGCGCGTTGATCCCGCCCATTGACACACTTTTCCTGGATCCTGGTAATGAAGCTGCGAAAAACAGGATTGCCAGTCTTTGTACCAAGCTTGCCAAGGAAGCGAAGGATAACGAAGACCGCGCAACTGAGGTTTACAAAGACATTAGCGAGTTTGCGCAGCAAACCAGCGACGACGAGATACTGCTCAAGAACCTGTTCCAGCAATACGAGGCCAAGTATGGCAAGCACGGTGCGCTTATAGCGGCCAACAAAAAAGAGATGGACAGCCTTGCTGCCAAGATTGAGCAGCAGAATAAAGAGTACGAACACGCGTGCATCGTGGCCGAGACAACACCGACTTATGCCTGGATAGTTTTTTGGGTGGCACTGATTGTCGCGTCGATCTATGGCGACAAGGCCGCCAAGTTGAAGCACGAAATAGACGTCAAGAAAGACAGGATCAAGCAACTCAAAGATGAAGAGCAGCGGGCGATAGCCCTGATGGGGACGCTCAACGTCGCCCTCAAGGGGTTGGTTGATATCCAGGACAAGATAGCGGCGGCACTGCCCAGTATTCAGAAAATCAAGGGTGTGTGGAACGCCATTGGAAGTGATCTGAACAAGATCGGCAAGATCATCAAGCAAGATATCCTGGAGGAAGCTGATCTGAAGGACCTTGGTGTGGAGAATGCCATTGCTATGTGGCAGGAGTGCAAGCTCAAGTCCGATTCCTATCAGGCCCACGCTTTCATCGACCCTCCCGCACAGGAAGAAAAAACGGCTTGAGCAGATCCCCTCTGTGGTGAAGGGCGGTCATGCACAAAGCTAAGACGATTGCCCGTGCTCTCCCGCGTTTTCATGACAGGAATCGCAGCAATGAACGTATGGCAAACGGCGTTTGATGACGCGCGCAACACACCCGCATGGAAAGGCATTTTCCCTGCTCGCAGAGAGAACATCCGCTACACGCGGGAGGTGAATACATCCTCGGATAAATGGGTCTTCAGGGACCTGTGTATCGACCTGCAAGCGGATGTTGCACAGAGACTGGCGGCAGCCGACAACAAGCCATTGACCATCTCCATCTTCGCCGACACGGTCTACGTGCCCAAGACGCTGAGCATGACCTTGAAGAACATAGCGCTGATCATCGTGGCGCGTACGGTCGAGGTCCCTGAGCCGGCCACGCTGCATCTGGATTTCAACAGCGCCTTCGGTGCAAGTCTGTTGTTGTTCGCCACCCGGGTGGCCGGAAACTTCCAGGTCGCGGCGCTGATGGGCAAGCCGGAGCAAGTGCCTGTTGCCCTTGGGAAGGCGCTCGGGGTCTGGATCAAATACGATCATGCGGCGCAAAAGACCAAGGTTGTAGTCCCCCCGGCCCTGCTGGGTAAATGGTTTGAAAACGGCTCGCCGCTCTGGCTCATGGCCGTTTCGGCATTTCAGATGGCCACCGTCCTTGTCACACCCTCATTGAACCTTTCATACACGCCGGAGCAAGCGTCGGTGCTGCGCGAGAAAGCCAATGCAATGCTCGATTTCATCCAGCGGTGTGCAAAGGACTCGCCCCCGCAGAACGCCGAGTGGCAGGACCTGGCACAGGAGAGCAAGGCGCTGGCCGCAAGCCTTGCGGCGGTCGTCCCTGGGGGACTGGAATGTGCGCAAGCCTACGCTCGCTTGCTCAATCGGCAGGCCTCGGTGCAGGAGCGCCAGCGCAAGATGAAGGAAATCAGGCGCGCAACTGATCTGAAAAACCAGGCGCCTTCGTACGAAATCGTCAAGACCAAAACGCAGCCTCCCAAACCGCAAGAGATCAAATACATTCGCCACGGTGCGCAAACGATCGATGTGAAGGCGTTGAATGGGTGGGCGCGTCCGGTGCGGCGCGTCACCCTTTCCGGTGTCGAAATCGAACTGGACGAGTTGGACCGCAGCGGGTTCCTGAAAACCTATGCTGGCCAGAAGGACATTCAGGAGCTGTGTATTCATGCCGATACGCTGGTGATAAAAACCAGGGTTCATTTCCCCCAGACCGATGTTTTCATCTATTGCCGCGAGCTTTACTTCGAGGGCGCTGACGCCTGCCTCGATACCGAGCCCGTCGCGACCGAGTATCGAGGCACACTCTCCAAGGACGGGCTGGATGGCGCCAAGGCCGGCGATATCTTTCTGTACGTACAACGCTTCGCCACCACTGAGGAAGAATCGACAAGGCACTTGCGTGCGGTGGGAGGCAAGGGGCAGGACCCCGATGAAGGCGATCTGGCGTTTTCCTTCACCCAACGCCATCTGGTTTGTATCACCAAGGAGCAGTGGGATGGCCTGTTCAGCTATACCAATCGCAAGGTAGGCGGTTCGCCGGTGGCGGCGCCGCAATGGAGTCAATACAAGGACTATCAACCGGCGACAGCGCTCGATCAGTCCCGGGGCATCGTCTACGCAGAGCTGAAAGTCGATGGCCGACTCATTGACAGTGCAGGCTCCAAGGACGGCCCAGGTATGGGCGGTAAAGGACCGATACCGGGCAGACCAGGCACTGGAGGCGCCGGGGGTAATCTTTGCAGCACGCTGCCCGATCAAGTGGCGTCCTATACCGATCTGTCTGGAGGCATGTCCGGTACCCGGATGACCTCAACCAAAGGCGGGTGGGGAGGAACTCCGGACACGGCCTACTGGTTTCTTTTTGAGAACAAAGAAGTAAACGGCAAGGTCGAGCTTGTGCCGACCATTGAAAAACATCAGGCAACAGCAGGCCCGGATGGCCCTGCTGGTCCTGAACCTCGGGAGCCAGCAGGCACTGCCGGTAGCTGCACGGCGATCGAGCAGGCGCGGGTAAGTCCCTGGCTGACGACCATCAACCTGAAAACCGCCGTGCAGTTTGCCAAAAATGCGCTCGCCAGCGGCAATACCGATCTGGCTCGCGAATTCCTCAGCCCTTACCTGGAAGTGCTGCAGGCGCTTCCAATAACAGACAAAGACGATGCCTTTTTGCAATTGGAAGATGAAGTGTCGAGCCTGGTGGAGCAGGCGATTCAAAATGTCGACTACTTTGGCAATCCTCCAGGCTGGGTGCCCATGTTGTCGCTGGAAAGTGCGGTGAAAATCTATCAGAGCCTCTTGAGGTCCTCCATAGGGGAGATTTACACCGCCTACTACCTGCAAAAGGCCTGGCAGGCCAAGGAGGATCGTCAGGCAGCCGTGCAGAATCTTCTGGGGCTTCTGACAAAGAACACAGACACCACACAGAAAGCGTTGATCACCACTCGGGCGGATGTCATCACGACCATCCAGGCATTGCGGCAACTTAATGTCGAGATAGAGGAAAAGCTCCTCAAGCCTCTGGAGCAAATAGAAAGAAGATTGCGCGACGACGCGGATTACCTGACGGGTGAGGCCGAAAAGATGGCGATCATCTCGGCGTCTTTCAAGATCTTCGCGGCGGTGGCTAAAGCGATTCCGCTTCCCGAGCCCTATCAGATGGCTGCAGGCGCGGTCGGAACCGTCTTCGATGTGGCCGGTGATTTCGTCAAGGAGGGAGGCTTCACGGACAGTGCCTTCGGCAAGCTGAAAAGCGGCGTCAATGATTTCGTGACATCCAACTCTGACAATTTTGTGGAGCAGTCTGCAAAGGGGATGGATGACGCCCTGCTGGATGCGAAAAAGGACATCAATCAACTGAAGGACAAGGCCGACGCTGCGTCGAAGAAAAAAGACGATTTGCAAGGTGCCTACGATGAGAAGAAGAAAGCACACGACGAGTTGGTGAAAAAGGAAAAAGAGCTGCTGAATAAAAAACGTGACCTGTTGTTGTACGGCCGTGGACAGCGCAAGAAGGAGGAAGAGGAGCAGCTTCTGAAAGGCTTCAAGTCATTTGAGGAGCAGCAGAAGAAGGAGCTGGATAAAAACACGGTTGATTACAACAGCCAGTCCGGTGAGGTCACCAGGGTCGAGGGCGACATCAAGAAAAAGGAGATCGCCCTGAAAGAGTCGCAGGTATTGGTTGAGAAGGCGAAAAAGGACAATGCCGCGAAAGTGAAAAAGGGCATTGAACAAGTTAAAAAAATAGCTGCCGGCGTGGAATCCATCGGTAAAACCGTCAACGAATTGATGGTGTCACGATCACAGTTGAACAGCGCCTGGGATAAAACGCTGGCAAAACTGATGCTCAACGACAAGGAGTTTCAGGACGTCACCAATCAATTGGCGGTACTGAACCTGCGCAAAACGGCTTTGGCTACCCAACTGCTGGCGCTGAAAACCAGTCTTGGTCAACAAAGCAATCAGATATCCAACAACCTGCTGGCGATCAACGTTCTCGGCAGTCAGCTGGGCGGCAGTCGGGATGCCCTGGACCCCGCGGCGATCGCTTACGTGCAGTCGATCAGTCACGAGGCGCATCAAACCCTCATGCAGTTCCTCTACTACGTCGTCAAGGCTTATGAATATTACACCGTCGAGCCGTGGGGCAAGCTGGATGAGGGGGCGCAGAAGCTCTTTGAGAGTTTGCAGAATGTGCTCGAACCGTCTGACCAGATTACCGGGATCGATAATCTCGGCGAGGATGAACAAAAGAAACTCCAGGCACTGCTCAACAAACCCGTCTCCTTCAAGGACAGCATGCTGACGCAGGACGATTTTGAACTCCTGACGATTGTGTACGAAAAACCCTTGCGGGATATGGGTAAACGCCTGGCAAGTCAATTAGCTTCAGGTTCCGGACGCCTGTTGAAGGAAGCGCCGAAGATCGTGACGTTAGCCAGGGAGCAGCTGCATGAGCTAAACGGCAGAATCAGGGAATCTATTGTCGAAAACACCATTCCACTGTCGCTGACGCGGCTGCGTCAGATCGATGAGACCAGCGAGAAACAACGTATCGGCAACATCAAGGTGGTGAAGGTCCAATGCAGGAAACTGGGCAAGGCGTTTCCCGACTCTGTCACGTTCAAGGTCAGCCACTGCGGCAAATCGGTGGTGCGCTCACAGGGCAAATTGTTTGCTTTTGAACCCGAGGGCGGTCGTGAAGAGGATCGGGGACAACAATCCAGGGTGGTTTTCAACACGAGGGGGGGCCAGACCGCCGATGAGGGTTGGGTGATCGCAAACGAGATCGGCATTCTTCAGGGCAAGGCCTTGTGGCAGCCCACCCTGGACAGGCAGGAGAACCTGTTGACACAGTTTCTGAACAGTGATGCGGCCGGTGCAGGTATTACGCTCTCGGAGTTTCGTCCAGGTGTGTTTTCAGACTTTGAACTGACCGTCGAAATCAGTCCACCGGAATGCAGAATCGAGCTGGAGGAGATACGGCTGCAGATTACGTCAGAGGCTGGCGAGGTGCCGAAAGGCCAGAAAATCATCTGTGTGAGCACCCTGCCAGCGCTGGCCATTCCAATCACGACCAACCTCAAAGACATGAGTGATTGCTCCGGTGGGCTTGGTAACTACGTTGGCGTTTTCCAGGACATGCAGAAAATGCGGGTCAGCGTGCCAGAACGTTATGGCAACTATGTGCATACGGGCTGGTGCATCGACGGAGAAACCAAGCCGCACAATGGGCAGAACTATTACGAGGTCAGCAAAAGTTCGTACCTGGTGGCGCATTTTGAAGAACAGAAGTTACCGCAAACATAGTCAAGACTCAGCCAATCCTTTGGCTTGCATGTAAAGGCATGAGCCTGTGAGTCGCCTGGTTTACCAGGACGATTCACGGGTTCAGCGGGAGAATTATCATGCATCGACGCAACTCGACCCTCAGATCAATCATGTTGTCACTCTTGGTGACTGTGGGGTTGGCATCGGAGGTGTCCCGCCACGCAGCGGCGGAAAACGCCGCCGTTGATTTTTCCCCGGGGCAAGCCAGTCAACTGTTCGCCCTGCCCGTGGCAATGTGGTCGAACATCAATCAATTTGCATTTCTGGTGTGCCTGGATGAGCCGGGGGTAAAAGCGACCCTCAATGATCGCCTGAGCCAACTGGGGGGATACAACGAACTTCGTTCCCGTTGCCAGGTATGGGGCTCGACGACCTTTTCGAAGTTGCAGGCGTTGGCGACGGAACTGGCCTCGGGCGAAATGAAACCGCTTCTGTTGCGATTACAAACCGCGGTTGCCAATCTGTCGAGTAACACCGGTGCCGCGCGCAGCGAATTCGATCAGGCAGCCGATAATGTGAGCAAAAAGTTGACCACCTTGAACGAACTCAGCCAGCAGGTGAATCAACAGTCAATGGCATTCAAAAATGCGAGCGATACGGTCATCGGCCAGTACAGGAAAAACAACCCGCCTGATTCAAGCTGGGTAAACATTGGTCCCAAAATGGAGGATGTGGGGTTGGCAATGGGGACAATGGTAGGCCGGTGGAATATGTTGACCTCGAATCTGGCTTATCTACGCAAAACCGTTGCTTTGCCCGCGGGAACCGCCGGAGTTCCTCAATTGTACGACCTGGACCTCGAAGTCGGCGTCAATGCCTGGGACGAGATCTCTCAGCGTGCCCGCCAGTTTCTTGCCGATATGCCTGCACAGGACAGCTATTTGTCCGGGGCGAATTATTATGAAAATTGTCCACTCGATGAAAATAAATGGTACTTGATGACCAACTCGTTTTTATCCGACAAAGGCTATGTTTTCACGGCCCAACGTCCAGGGCAGGTGTCCACGGTCCCGCAACACAATGCCAAGACCATCATGAAACCCCGTGCTCAACAAAATGATCAGGTCAATTATGACGAAGCAGGGTCCCAGCAATGGCGATTTCATCGATATGGAAAAGGTTGGTGGGGTATTGAAAGTCGCATAAGAAACGATACCGGCCAGCCGGCAATATTCTTACTCGATAATAAGGCGCAAGTGGAACGCGTGATGCAGGGGCCGGGTGGGGCGGTAGCGAAGAGTTATTGGTGGCGTTGCCTAAAAACCGATGAAAGTGGCTGGTTTCGTCTTGCAAATGCAACGCTTGGCGATTTGAAGATTCTGGATACGTACAATAATCCTGATATTTTCTTCCCTGGTTTCATGGGCGATACAAAGGAAGATTACAGCGGTCAGTTTTGGAGGCTTGCGCCTGCTGGAAATCCATGAGGAAGACATTGCATCCGGCGATTATGTGCAGGAATTTTTTAATCAGGGTAATGTGAGTCTTCTTTGAAAGGTTACGGATTGGACGTCTGGATCAATCGTAACCTTCATTCCTGAAGAAACAAATTTACATATCAAATTGAATTCTGAGTACTTGCCCGGTATCCCCAGCGACCTCCGCTTGATAGTTTCCAAATGGAAATGAGGCATTTGCATGTCCGGGAAGCGCGTTTGCCCAGTTATCCACCATGTTTTGAAAGGCGCCTACTAGGGGGGTCAGGCCGTGATTAGCGGCAAACGCCATCAGATCATTAGCTGCAGTGGGGGTCCAGTGTGCCATGTGATCACCTCGTATCCTTCGTTCATCGACCGATTGTTGTCGGAAATCTAAAAATTATAAATCAAATTCAATTTTATCGACCTGACCCGCGTTCCCGGTGACCTCCGCTCGATATTGACCGAAAGGAAACACGCGGTGAGCGAATCCTGGGAGATTGTCTGCCCATGTATCCACAGTGAGTTGAAAGGCTCCAACAGTTGCATTTAAGTTATGGTTTGCAGCGAACGCCATCAGATCATTTGCTGCACTCGGCTTCCAGTGTGCCATGTGATCACCTTCTGGTTGATATGAAAATGCATGATTAGATGTGTTTCATGTCGCTGGATGATTATGTATGGAAATCACTGGTACGCAATGTGTTAATGGATGCCCTTGCCCGTTTACCGATAGGTGGTATCGGGTCGCCAAGAATTTTCGCTGATGGCGTAAAGTTGGTGCTCTTAGTGTTTTCGAGTTTGGGTATGCGTAAGTGTAGATAGGCGGGATGTGAAGGATTGTTGGATTTTCTATAGCGATTCGAAGTAATGGTTTTGTAGTTTGAGTGTCGCGCAGATTGGAATGTTTTGTAATTGTGCTTGGAAGTATTAGTTTGTGAAATAACTATAATTTCAGCAAATTGTTATCAACTGTTTTTAGTCGTGAAGTGTTGATTTCGACAGCAACCCCTCTCGCTTGGACAGGCTTAGTCGGGGAATGAAGCAGATGTACAGGTGTGATTGCGACCACGGCCTTGCTGGATGATAGGCGATTGCCGCCAGATGTTGAAATCTGAGCCCGGAGTCCTCTGTCTTCCGCGAGGTCTGGTGAGCGTGGCCACCTTGGTCGGTTCTGACCGAACTGGCCCTTTGGACGTGACGCTTGAGAAAACTGAAGGCAGCGATGGAGTAAAAAATTCACATTAACGATTTGTTGAAATAAATAATCCACTGATTTACTCTCGATCCCACGTTGCACGAGATCAACCGCTGTTAGCACCTAAAAAAACAAACAATCGGGAGCAAACATGAAAGCGAAAGTGATGTTGGGATTATTCATGACCGCCGCCGTTGCACTGCCGGCCTGGTCAGCTGACTGGACGGTAGGAGCTAACGTTGGCAACGTGCCTTGGGAGTTCCAGGACGCCAAAGGGGAGTTCGTCGGCTTCGAGGTCGATGTTGTAAAAGAGGTGGCCAAGCGCGCCGGGAAAAGCGTCGAGTTCGTCAATATTCCATTCAATGGCCTGTTCAGTGCCGTGCAATCCAAGCGTGTCGAGATCGCTATCTCCTCCATCACCATCACCCCTAAACGCCTCGAGTCAGTTGCCTTCGCACAGCCTTATTTCGACAGCGATCAGTCCCTTACTGCGCTGACCACGTCCAAGGTCAAGAGCCTGGCTGATATGAACAATAAGGTCGTTGGCGTCGATACGGGTTCGACCGGTGACATGTGGATTGGCCAACACATGGACGAGTACAAGTTCGCCGACGTCTCGCGTTATGAGGGGCTATCGCCGGCCATGCTTGATTTGGCTTCCGGGCGCATCGATGGCTACCTCAGCGACATTCCCGCGGTGCTCTATTACATCAAGGACAAGCCGCAATACACCATCGTCGCTCGCATTCCCACCGGTGAGCGCTATTCGCTGATGCACGCCAAAGGCTGGGCGATGAGCGATCAGGTCAACGACATCATCAGCAAGATGAAAGAAGACGGCACACTCGGAAAGATCCACAAAGAATGGTTCGGCACCGACGCGGCTAAAGACTCGAGCACTCTGCAAGTGACCGCTGTTCTCAAGTAAGCCTTGCTGCTGTTGCATGAAAGTGGCGACGCCCGTTCGCCACTTGTATTGACCGAGGTATCCCATGGATCTTTTGCAGACATTTTTTAATTGGAATGTGCTCATCGAGTCACTTCCGCTGATGATGCGTGGTCTGGGCGTCACAATTCTGCTTGGAGTGGTAAGTATTGCCCTGGGCCTCGTGGGTGGGCTGTTGCTGGCGCTGTTGAGGTTGTATTCCTACGCACCCGTTCGGGCGCTGGCACGTATCTACATCGATATCATGCGCTCCATTCCATTGCTGGTTTTGCTGGTACTGATCTATTACGCACTGCCTTTTGTGGGTATCCGACTGTCGTCTTTTGCGGCCGCTGCCAGTGCGCTCTCGCTTGTGTCCTGCGCTTACAGCGCGGAGATTTTTCGGTCGGGTATCGAGGCCATTCCCCGTGGCCAGTTTGAAGCCTCGGCATCTCAAGGCATGAGCTTTTTCAACACCATGCGCGACGTCGTTTTACCCCAGGCCATACGCATCGTAATGCCGCCCATGACGAGCAATTGCATCAACGTCATGAAAGACACGGCGCTTGCCTCGGTGGTCGCAATGCCTGACTTGTTGAAACAGGCAACCCAGGCGCAGGCGTTGGCTGCCAACCCGACACCGCTGGTAGGGGCTGCCTTGCTGTACCTGTTGCTGCTGTTGCCGTTGGTGCAAATGGTCAGCTGGGTTGAGCGCCGTAATGCCTCGGGAGGAAAAACCGCATGAGCACATTGATCGACATCGAAAAGCTAGACAAGTACTACGGCAGCTTCAAAGCGTTGAGTGATATCAACCTGCAGGTTGAAGAAGGTGAAGTGGTGGTCATTCTTGGCCCGTCCGGCTCGGGGAAATCGACCTTGATCCGCTGCATCAATCTGCTTGAAGACTATCAGCAAGGCCATATCCGTGTGGCAGGTGAGCGGGTCGAAAACGGACCCCGACTGGCCGCCATCCGCAGCGAAGTCGGCATGGTGTTTCAAAGTTTCAACCTCTATCCGCACCTCAGTGTTCTCGACAATGTGTCGCTGGCGCCGATTCGGGTGCGGGGGTTGAGTCGGCGTGATGCTCATGCCCGGGCCAAGGAATTATTGGTCAAGGTCGGCATGGCCGATCATGCGCACAAATACCCTAGCCAATTGTCTGGCGGCCAACAGCAGCGTGTGGCAATCGCCCGCACCATGGCTATGGAACCTCGGGCGATTCTGTTCGATGAACCGACTTCTGCGCTGGACCCGGAAATGGTTGGCGAGGTGCTCGATGTCATGCAAAACCTCGCTCGCTCCGGTGTCACGATGGTCGTGGTCACTCATGAAATGGGCTTTGCCCGTCGGGTCGCCGATCGAGTCATTTTCATGGAAAGCGGACGCATTGTTGAGCAGAACATCCCTGAACCGTTTTTTACCGCACCTAAGGAAACACGCACACAAGCGTTCCTGCAGGCCATCCTGCATCACTGAATCCGGCTGGAGAAAGTAGAGTGAATCCTCTCGATATCGATTACGTTCGCAAGCAATTTCCAGGTCTGGCCGGTGGCTTTGCCTACATGGATAACGCCGGTGGTTCGATGGTGCTGAGCTCCGTGGCGCAAAGGGTCAGCGATTACCTGCTCAACAACAGTGTGCAATTGGGCGCGTCCTACCAGGCTTCCGTCGACGCTGGCGAGCGAGTGATGCAGGCACGTCACTCGGTCATGCAATTGATCAACGCCGAGCATCCCGAAGAAGTGATCATGGGCGGATCGACCACCCACTTGTTGCAAATCCTGTGTCGCGCCATCGCCCCGTCAATCGTCCCAGGCGATGAAATCATCGTCACCAATTGCGATCACGAAGCGAACATCGGTCCATGGGTCAAGTTGTGCGAAAGCCGTGGCGCGACCTTGCGTGTGTGGCAAGTCAATCCCGACAGTTGTGAACTCGAGCTGGATGACCTGCAGGTTTTGTTGAATGACAACACCCGCTATGTGGCGATGACCCACACCTCGAATATTCTTGGTTCAGTCAATCCGGTTGCCGAAGTGGCGCGGCGTGTCCATGCAGTGGGCGCCAGGTTGTGCGTGGACGCCGTCGCTTATGCGCCACACCGACTGGTGGATGTGCAGGCCAGCGGTGCCGATTTCTACGTCTACAGCTTCTATAAAACGTTCGGCCCGCACTTTGCCGTGCTCTGGGGGCGTCGTCATTTGTTGCTTGAGCTGCCGAGCCTGAACCACTTTTTCATCGGCCAGGACGTGGTGCCTTACAAATTGCAGCCGGGCAACGTCAACTACGAGTTGTCATTCGGTTGCATCGGTATCACCGACTACCTGCTCGACATCAGCACCCGTCTTGGCGCCCAAGGCAGCGAGCGCAAGTGCATGCAGGCAGCGTTCGATGCCTTCGAGGTGCAGGAAGATTTGCTTGCCGAGCGCTTGCTAGCGTTTTTGCGCCAGCGCGAGGGCGTTCGCATTATTGGCAAGGCACATATCCGCAATCGGGTACCTACGATCAGTTTCGTGGTTGAGGGGGGTCAGTCGGAGGCCATTGTGCGCAGGGTCGATGAGCACCGGATCGGCATTCGCTTTGGTGACTTCTATGCGCGACGGCTTATCGAAGCCCTTAGGCTTGATCGGTTTGGCGGGGTAGTGCGTGTGTCGTTGGCGCATTACAACACGCTGGAAGAAGTCGACCGTCTCATCACTGCGCTGGATCAAGCAATCGATGCGTTGCGTTGACAGGCCTACACCCTTCTAATTTGACGAGCCTTCATCATGGCCTTACCTGAAACCCTTGCAGAGCTGCGTGACTGTATAGCGGCACAGCACGAACACCTGACCGGTCGCTTGCGCGATGCTGCCCGATTCCTGATCGACAACCCGCATGAGATCGCACTCAACACGGTAGCCGAACTGGGTAAGCGTTCGAGTATCGCGCCCACCGCTTATATCCGGCTGGCTCAGGCCCTTGGCTTTGCAGGTTTCAAGGATTTGCAGCGGCTGTTCCGTGCACCGCTGCAACAGGCTGCCGACTCCCAAAGCGAACGCAGTGAGCGCATTCGACACTACGGCGGTGAGACGTTGCTGGAGGACCCGAGTGACGTCGGCGCGATTTTGCGCGAATTCAGTCAGGCCAATATCGTTTCCCTGGAACACCTGGCTGAAGGGGGGGAGCAGGCGAATATCGAAGCGGCCATCGCTCATCTGCAAGTGGCGCGAACCACCTTCGTTATCGGCATGCGTCGCGCCTTTCCGGTGGCGGCATATCTGAGCTACGCATTGAGTCGTGTGGGCCGTAGAACCGTGCACATCAGCGGTGCTGGCGGCACCTTGCCTGAGCAGGTCAGCGCCATTGCCGATGATGATTTATTGATAGCTGTGAGCTTTCCGCCGTACGCCAATGACACCATTGAGGCTTGTCGCCAGGCGCGCCAGGCTGGCGTGACGCTGGTGGCGATCACTGACAGCGTTCTGAGCCCCATCGGGCAGATGGCCGATACCGTGATTGAGGTTAACGACGCTGAACTGCTGGGCTTTCGTTCGCTTACCGCGTCGTTCTGTATTGCGCAATCCCTGGCCATGGGGCTGGCCTTTAGCGAGTGGCAATCGGATAGCACTTTCAGTCATGACCGACTGAAAGAGATCGACTGCTAAGTCGCTACCTTCGCTACGTACTTTTTAACCAGTCACTTCAGGAGACGATCCCGATGGTTTCACCTGCACGCGATTTAGTGGGTTACGGTAGAAAACGCCCGCAAGGCACCTGGCCGAATGGCGCACGATTGGCCATCAGCCTGGTGATCAACTACGAAGAAGGCTCCGAACGCTCGCTCGCCATGGGCGACCCGGACCAGGAGTCCATGACCGAATGGGGTAGCTATTCAATACCCGACGGCACACGCAATCTGGCGATGGAGTCCATGTATGAGTACGGCTCGCGCGTGGGGATCTGGCGGATTCTGGATATTCTCGATCAGCAATCGGTAAGAGCAACGTTTCATGCCTGCGCTGTCGCCTTTGAGCAGAATCCCGATGTTGCTCGCGCTGCAGTGGCCGGTGGTCACGAAATTTGCAGTCACGGGTATCGCTGGGAAGAGGTGTTTCGCCTGACTGAAGAGCAGGAACGTGAACACATGCGCTTGGCCATCGAGTCCTTCGAGCGCACCTGTGGCAAGCGTCCTGTTGGTTGGTATTGCCGCTATGGCGCCAGCGTCAACACACGGCGCCTGGTCGCCGAGGAGGGCGGTTTTCTTTACGATTCCGATGCCTACAACGACGATGTTCCCTACTTCGTCGAGGTCGAGGGCAAGCGGCACCTCGTGGTGCCTTACACCGCTGATGTGAACGATTTCCGCTACTGGAATTCTCCAGGGCTTTCCCAGGCATCGGACTTTTTCGAGTACATGAAAGAAAGCTTTGAAGTCCTGTATGAGGAATCCGCTGAAGGGCCACGGATGATGTCGATCGGGCTGCACCCGCGCATGGTAGGCCGTCCCGGGCGGGTAAGGGCGATCAAGCAATTCATCGAGTATGCCAGGCAACACGGTGGTGTCTGGTTTGCCACGCGGGAAGAGATCGCCCGTGCCTGGCTTGAGCGCGGTTGATTGCGTGTCAATCACGCTCGCTCAACCACAGTCATTTCAAGGCGGCCTGATATGCAATTTTTCGATACGGTGATTCGCAACGCCCGCGTGGTAACCGCCGCGGACACGTTTACCAGCGATATCGGCATTCGGGATGGGCGCATCGTCTCCCTTGGCCTGGACCTGCCGCCAGGTCACCAGGAAATCGACGCGGCAGGCCGGCATGTCACCCCCGGTGGCATCGACAGCCACGTGCACCTCGACCAGCCGACCGGCGACGGCTCGGTGATGGCCGACGACTTTTTCAGCGGCACGGTCTCGGCGGCCTGCGGTGGCACCACCACCGTCATCCCGTTCGCCTGTCAGCAGAAGGGCGAAAGCTTGCGTTCTGCCGTCGATGACTACCATCGTCGGGCGGGGAACAAGCCGGTGATCGATTATGCCTTCCACCTGATCGTCACCGATCCCACCCCGCAGGTGCTGCGTGAAGAACTGCCGGCCTTGATTGCTGAGGGCTATACATCGTTCAAGATCTACATGACCTATGATGCGCTGAAACTGGGCGACCGGGAGATTCTCGAGACGTTGTCGGTCGCGCGCCGCGAGGGCGCCATGGTGATGCTCCACGCCGAGAACAGCGATTGCATCGCCTGGCTGACCGAGCGGCTACTGGCGGCCGGGCTGACTGCGCCGCGCTATCACGCCGCGTCGCGGCCGATGCTGGTGGAGCGCGAAGCGACCCATCGCGCCATCGCCCTTGCCGAGCTGGTGGATGTGCCGATCCTGATCGTGCATGTGTCGGGTCGCGAGGCCGTGGAGCAGATTCGCTGGGCCCAGAGTCAGGGGTTGAAGGTGTACGCCGAAACCTGCCCGCAGTACCTGTTCCTGACCGCCGCCTCGCTGGGGTGTGACGACAGCTTCGAAGGTGCCAAGTGCGTCTGCAGCCCGCCGCCGCGCGATGCCGCCAACCAGCAGGTGATCTGGGATGGCCTGGAGAACGGTTCGTTCGAGATTTTCTCGTCAGACCACGCACCCTTTCGCTTCGATGGCCCTGATGGCAAGAAGGCTCACGGTGAAGAAGTGTCGTTCGACCAGATCGCCAACGGCATTCCCGGTGTCGAAACCCGCATGGCATTGCTCTGGTCCGAAGGCGTGCGCAGTGGGCGCATTACCCCGCAAAGCTTTGTTGCGCTGACCTCCACTAATGCCGCCAAGATGTATGGGTTGTATCCACGCAAGGGCAGCATCGCTATCGGTGCCGATGCCGACCTGGTGATCTGGAACGAAGGAGAGTCGGTGCACCTGTGCAACGAAATGCTGCACCACAACGTCGATTACACGCCTTACGCCGGCATGACGCTGAGCGCCTGGCCGGCCATGACCCTGTCTCGCGGTGAGGTGGTCTGGGACGGCGAGCCACGCGGTGAGGCGGGTCGGGGCCGGTTTCTGCCGTGCGAGCGCCCGGCGCCGGCGCAAGTGCGCCGTCGCAAGACTGAGTTGCCATTGTGAGTGCGGTCGCGCAGGTCGCCGCCACCCTGATTCGTGGTTGGCGTGAGGGGCGCCAGCAACCGTTGCCAACCATGGAACTGGCTAACGAAGCCCAAGCCTATGCCGTGCAGCATCAGGTCGCGGATGCCCTCGGCTGGTTCGCCGACGGGCCGCCAGCGGCCTGGAAACTGGGCGGCGCACCGGGATGGCTGATCAGCGCCGCCGGGGTACCGGCAATGGCGATACACCCCTGCGGTTGGCAGGTTCCGCCGGGCGATGCCTTTGGTTTCGGGATCGAGGGAGAGCTGATCGTGCGCCTGTTGCGCGACCTCGACCAGCACACGGATCTGGCCATGGCACGTGCGGCGGTCGATGTCTGGATGCCGGGCATCGAACTGTGTGGTACGCGCTGGCTGCAGGGCGCTCAGGCCGCGCCACTGCTTCGGCTGGCCGACCAGCAACTCAACCGCGCGCTGGTACTCGGTGCACCGCAAACGCTGGGGGAAATGCCGGATTGGTCAAGACAACAGGCGGTGTTGCGGGTAGACGGGAAGCCTGAGTTCGTCGGCGTTGGCAGCCATCCATTCGGTGAGCCGCTGAGTTCGCTGCCGTGGTTGGCGCGTCACGCTGCGGCATTGGGCAACCCTTTGCGAGCCGGTGACCTGGTGGCTTGTGGTAGCTGGACCGGTATTTACTGGGCATCGGCCGGGGTGCAAGTGGAAGTCGAGTTTGCCGGGATAGGGCGGGTTGCCTTGTCGACTTGATTTTAAAAGGTCACTTTTGGCCCCTTTTGGCCGACAGCTGCGACCCTGCACGGAGCTATCCCGGCCACCTAAGGGCCTGGCTTGGCTGGAACTAGGCAAGTCAAGTCGGGCTCTTTGACCCCGTTCCAGTTTTGAAACGTAAGTTCGACTGCTGACCCCTGCCAAGTTCTTCCGAGACAGCCCTCGAGCCATCTTAATGAGTTCTTTTTCATTGAATGCTCCACGCCGCGCACGGCGGTCGGCATTGGGTTGAACAGGGGGGAGTTAACCGTTCGTCAGGGCTCACGCACGATCAGCCAATTGGCAAGTCGATTAAGTAGCCCAAAAAAAGAAAGGTTCCTTATGCGACCGCTAATCCTCGATTTGCCGAATGGGCGTGAGCTCGCAAATGAACTTGATCTTGCTATTGAGCAGATGATGGCCATCTCGGTCGAGCTAATCGGTGGCGCAGAGTGGATCGCGGCCTCCACCAGGCAGCAGCAAGCCTTCCAAAAATGGCGAGAGTATCTTCAGCTGATGGCTTATGGGAGAGTGCATGTCGACTCATTAAAGGTTGCCTGAATTTACGGCTCCTTGTAGCTGAGCCAGAGCAAGTTGAGCGGAGCTGCTGCTTGAGTTGGATGCTTCAACTACAAGCATGATGCTGCTGGTTTCATCACGAGACACGGCGGGAGTCGATTGGGATCTGGCCGTTCAGAGGCATCGCGATGTTTGTGAGGCCTGGAACTCATTCATCCATCAGCCAGTCCCCAAGGCGAACATTTGAACGCAAGGCGTAGCCTAAAATGAACTACAGACGCCGTGAGGATCAGGTGTTGAGTTCAGCTACATTTGAGCAATCAGCCAAACAGGTGAAGCTCATGACTTGCTTGATTTGCAACGGGCCTGCAACGGCAATTGATGCTGATGAAGATTATCTGGAGAGGGCCTGTCCGAAGTGCGGGCATTATCGAATCACCGGTGCGGCGCTTGTGCTGATAAAAGCCCACGGCTGGCACTTTGACGTGGAGCTGGCCAGGAAGTGGATCGCGGACAATCAGGCATCTGGCATGATTCCAATCATCGATTCGCACCAGGCACCTCGCTTGATCGACGTTTAGATTCACTTCATGTTGCTTTTTCGACAGTCCGGCGAAAGACGGGAAGGGCAACTGCCTGTTCACGCCCAGTCGTCCTGCCCGCTTTGTCGTAACCCCAGAGGTTGCTGCCGTCGAACCGCTCAGGGCCGAGGTAACCGAGATGCAGTGGTTCGACGGTACAGCGGTAATTGCGCTGTTCTTATTGGCCGGGCTTGGCTGGCGGCTGCCCCTGCATGTAGTTTTGATGCCACATCATGTGATCCATCATCATCTGTTGCATCCCGGTGTACCTTTCCATCATGTACTGGCGTTGACTCTTTTGCTCCGGGGTCAGGTTTGAGTAGTCGTGCCAGCCCATCGTGTGGCCAGCACCCATCATGTGGTCGCCACCCATCATGTGTTTTTTGCCCATCATTCCCGGCCCCCACATGCCATTCATCATGCTCATCCCATGTTGCATCGTTTCCCAATGCTCCTGAAGGAGCTTTTGCCGTTGCTGGGGATCCTGGGTTTGCTGGATTTTCTCCATCTGTGCCTGCATCTTCTTGAAGGTGTCTTGCGCCTGAGCCATCTGTTTATCGAACTCGGCAACATTTGGCGTTTGTTGCTGCGTCTGGGTCGGTTGAGATGGCTCGGCTGCGAGGGCCCATGCGGGGGTTAGGGATGTGACGAAGAAAAGCACGGCCAGTTTGCTATTTTTCATGTTTAGCTGCCTTGGGTGGGGGTGAGCTGAACCCAATTCTGAGTTAACCGATTGCGGAATTTGCGTTAGCCCGCATTCGCCAACATGACGGATTTCAGCATGACGATCGCCTGTGACCCTTCGCTAGTTAACAGGGCTGTCAAAAACAACCTTGATATTTATCAGATACCGAAGGGGTTCTATGGCGAACGCATCTTCCCGCCGGCCAACGCTGCAGCAGTGGTCGCGCCACCGCCCGTTCATGGCAGCCAACCGATCAATGGCTGCGCCGGGATTCCAGCGCAGTGAACAACAGCATGCCAGCCAGCATGGCTAACATGAATACGATGGCTTGCCAGTGCCCGGTCAGCAGTATGACTACAGCAGGACCTGGACAGATCCCGGCGATTCCCCAACCAATGCCGAATAACAGGCTGCCGCCAATCAGGCGTGGGTCCAGTTCACGCTTGACCGGTAGCTGCATTGGCCGTCCCAGCAGCGAGCTGGATTGTCGGCGTGCCCAGGTCAGGGGGGCAACGGCGACGCCAATCGCGCCAACCATGACCAGCGCCAGGGAAGGATCCCAGGCACCGGTCAGATCCAGGAAAGCCAATACTTTTCCCGGGTTGGCCATGCCTGCCAACAGAAGGCCGAAGCCGAACAGCAAGCCGGCAATGAATGCGCTCAGTTTGATCATGTTCAGCCCCCCAGCAGATGACGCAAGACATACACCGTGGCGAAACCACTGAACATGAAGCACGCAGTGGCAACCATCGATCGCCGCGACAGGCGCGATATGCCGCACACTCCATGGCCACTGGTGCAACCGGAACCGTACCGTGTGCCGATGCCCACCAATGCACCGGCAACAATCAGTCCGAACCAGCCGCTGTGAAACTCAATTCGCGGCAGCGTGGCGAACAAGCCCCATAGCAGCGGCGCGATGAGCAGGCCCAGGAGAAACAGTGCTTTCTCACTCACCCCCTCGCATCTACGCTGTAAAAGACTGCCGATCAGACCGCTGATGCCTGCAATACGCCCGTTGGCGACCACGAACAGACTGGCCGCCAAGCCGATCAAAGCGCCGCCCGCGAGGGATGACCAGGGGGTGAAGTTGAGCCAGTCGATAGTCATGAAGTTTCTCCGGCGCAAAACGTAGGCAGAAGCGAAGGGTGCTAAGTGTTAATGTTTGGAACGGTCACGCATTTTCGTACTGATCAATAAACGAACTCAACTCGGTCGGTCGGAACAGGGCTGATCAGCGCAATCTAGTTGACGACTTATCGCGTTACCCAAGGCTTTATGCAAGGAGGCATGATAATGACATCCATAAATTTCCATTTCATCGACGCGCGCGGCGCGCTTATCGATCACCGTGATTGGCTTCACACCCGCCTGTTAGCAACCTACGCAAAGGCAAGTGCGTTGATGCCGTTGCGCCCACTTGATGTGATCGTGAAAGCTGGCACTCATGTCATTCCAGAAAAGGGGCATCTGGGATATGCGCCGGAACCAGGCCTTATCTTTTTGACCGTAGATCCTGCAAGTGACATTTTCAGAGCCAACCAGGAAGCGTCGTTCGAACGAATGTTTGCACATGAGCTTCACCATGCCGCCCGATGGGATGGGCCAGGTTATGGATCGTCTTTAGGTGAAGCGCTTGTTTCGGAGGGACTGGCGGGCGCCTTTGCACAGGAAGTCTGTGGTGGTTTACCTGAACCATGGGAGCGCCTCGATGTGTCTGACATTCGACGCCATGTCGCAATGGCGGCAAGCGACTGGAGTCGCAAGGATTATGGCCACGACGCGTGGTTCTTCGGTGCATCTGACCTCCCAAGATGGTTGGGCTATTCTCTTGGATTTCATCTCGTCAAACGATTCCTGCTGGAGCATGAGGGCAGTACATCTTCCAGTCTCGTGGAGATGGAGGCCGAAGCGTTTCGTGGGGTGCTCGCAGTTATCTAAAACGTTCGGGCTTGGTCATCAATCGATCTTCGAACTGTGGACACGCCTCGTATTGTGCATCTAACCAGGCGTTCAAGCCGACGCCCTGGCTCTGCGCACCTGGCTTCATGGCATTACGCACAGACGTTGAATCGTCATGCAGGGCGATCGGGATATTTCGTCTGATTATCGGGTAGACCATCGTGCGCCTCTTGGCCATTGCGAGCGCTGGTGTGCTGATGTCCACAGCAATTGGCATGTTCATTACTCTCACCGTGTTTATGTCCGCCATGCCCACGATGCATGAAAAAATGCATCAGTGGACAGGCCAGTAACAGTAGGAATGGCAGATAGGGAAGGACGTGAGCCCTGTGCTCGGCAAACAGGAAATAGCCGGCGATGGCCAGGAAGCCTAAAAAGTACCAGTGGGTGCCCCTTGCGCGGTGCTGGGGCAAGTTATGTTGATTCATGATGGCACTCCTTGCAGGGAACGGGAGAGAGGGTCATGACGCAAGGCCACTTCCAATTTTGCTGAAGCGCTATCGTAGGTGTGAGCATAGCGAGCCAGAGCATCGGTTTACGTGTCCAATGCGTCGGAAATTCAGGGTGGTGAGTCGCATAAAGTATCAAGGCAGATTCTTCCTTTTCAGTTGCCGATTGGCCCCGGCCATGTCCTTGTCGAATTGGCGGACACCTCGGAAAAGTTGCACCCCGACCACGACCGGGCACAGCAGGAAAATCGCTGCTATGACAAACGATTTTCCGGTCAACCCCAGCAGGTAAAGCACGGTGGCGATGCCCACAACACTCACCAGGAGGCAGATAATCAGAACTTCGCGATTCATTATGTAACCTCCTGACTCAAGCCAATACGGGCACGTTTCAGCAGCGCGGAGTTGGCGATTACCGACAAGGAACTGAGCGCCATAGCGGCGGCAGCGATGATGGGATTAAGCAGGCCAAAGGCCGCAATTGGAATGCCGATACTGTTGTAGATGAATGCCCAGAACAGGTTCTGTTTAATCTTGACCATGGTTGCGCGCGACAGCTTGATCGCGGTGACCACGTCGCGTACATCGTTCTTGAGCAGGATGATGCCGCCAGTTTCCTTGGCGACATCGGAACCCGAGCCGATGGCGATGCCGATGTCAGCGGTGGCCAGGGCAGGTGCATCGTTGACACCGTCGCCAACCATGGCCACGACCTGCCCTTCGCTTTGCAATTGACGGATCATTGCGGCCTTGTCGTCGGGCAAGACCTCGGCAATCACTCGCTCGATGCCGACCTGCCGCGCGACCGCTTCGGCAGTCCGGTGGTTGTCGCCGCTCAGTAGCACGACCTTGATGGCGCTGGCCTGCAATGCCGCAACGGCTTCAGCCGCTTCAGGTTTTATGGTATCGGCCACAGCAATTAGCCCGAGCAAGCGGTCGTCGACCCCGACCAGCATCGCGGTCTTGCCATCGGCTTCCAGGCCGATGAGGTGCTCCTCGGCAGCCTCGGTCGAAATGCCTTGGCGGGCGAACAAACGTCGGTTGCCCAGCCAGATTTTGCGACTGTCGATACTGCCTTCGATGCCGTGACCGGCGATCCCACTGATGCCGGTCGCCTTCGGCAGGCTGATGCCGCGATGCCGTGCGGCGCGCACTATCGCTGCGCCGAGCGGATGTTCTGAACCGGACTCCACGGCGGCGGCGAGCATCAAGACCTCGTTTTCCATCGCGGTCCCAAGCGAGATCACATCGGTTACGTTGGGTTCTCCTCGGGTAATGGTGCCGGTTTTGTCGAACA